>JARFRL010000158.1 GCA_029287275.1 Pontiella desulfatans | reverse complement strand
GCCGGCGCGAGGCCGGTCCATTGGTTGCTCTTGGCATGCTTCAATCTCCAGCAATTAGATGAACGGTACGCTGCGCTTCATGTCCGACTTGTCGACGATGTCCTGACTGCGCAGTTTCCGTTTTTGTTGACGATTCTTGTTGGACAGAATATGACTTCCACCCATGTGATTGCGCTTGAGTTTGCCTGTTCCGGTTTTGCTAAACCGTTTGGCCGCACACTTTTTAGTTTTCATTTTAGGCATGGTAACACCGTTCGTTTTAATAAATTTAGACCCGTGCGAGATCGGGGAATCGCGCAAAAGAGGGTTATGTATAGGGAAACGGCCCTGCCGCGTCCACCCTTTTTACAGGAATTTTTTTCTAGATGCCCATCCCCTCCGAAGGGGCCTGTCGGGTGCGGATGGTCACGCCGCCCTCGGCGCGGGTGACGAGGCTGCCGGCGGGGGTGCTTTCCATCAGGAAAACGTTGCCCGCGACGGTGGTGCCTTTGCCGATGACGGTGTCGCCGCCGAGAATCGTGCTGTTCGCGTAGACGATCACGTCGTCCTCGACGGTCGGGTGCCGCTGGATGTGTTTGATCGGGCGGCCGTGCTCGTCGAGCGGGAAGCTTTTCGCACCGAGGGTCACGCCCTGATACAGCTTCACGTGGTCGCCGATGTTGCAGGTTTCGCCGATCACCACGCCGGTGCCGTGGTCGATGAAGAAGCCTTTGCCAATGGTCGCGCCGGGATGGATGTCGATGCCGGTGAGGGAATGGGTGTATTCGCTCATGATCCGCGGGATCAGCGGGACTTCAAGGTTGTAGAGCTCGTGCGCGACGCGGTGCGAGGTGATCGCCACCAGACCGGGATAGGCCAGCTTGACCTCGGCGTAGCTCAGCGCGGCGGGGTCGCCGTTGTACGCGGCCTTGACGTCCTCGATCAGCGCGGCGCGGACGCCCGGAATGGTTTGTAGGAAGGCGTTCACGATTTCGGTGGAGGCCATGTAGATGTTGTCGATCGGTTCGCGCTTCTCGTGCAGGTCGGCCGCGCCCATCCAGCGGAAGGGTAGCGCCTTCGCAATTTCCTGTTGCAGGATCTCCGCCGTGTTCTTGAGCTGTTTCAAGAAAAAGCCCTTGAAGTCGGCCGGTTCCGGGATATGGCGGCCGGGAAACAGCACGTCCGAAAGCAGGCGCAGGGCCTCGATCACCTGATCGAGTTCGGGGTGCTCCCACAGCGGGCGGTTGGGCAGGTCGGCTTCGTCCTGCGAATAGAGCGGAACCAGCGCTTCGGCGGTTTCCTCGATATGTTTGATCGTGTTCATGCGAAATCCTCGTTTAAATCGGAACTCAAGCTAGCGACGCCCCGCGGCGGACGCAATTTTATTCTTTAACAGGCGGAGCGCATGATTAAGTATCCCGCCTCACGTTTTTAAGGATTTTTCATATGAACTACATCAGTACGCGCGGGGGCATGGCGCCCATCGGATTTCAAGACGCGATCATGACGGGGCTGGCGCCCGACGGCGGGCTCCTGTTGCCGGAGTCGCTGCCGAACATCGAGGACAAGCTCGGCGAGTGGGCGAAGCTTTCCTACACCGAGCTCGCCTTCGAGGTGATTCGCCTGTTCGCGACCGATGTTCCGGACGGCGATCTTAAAAAGCTGATCGACGACTCCTACGCCACCTTCAACCACCCCGAGGTCGCGCCGTCCGTCGAGGTCGGTGATTTCCAGATTCTCGAGCTGTTCCACGGCCCGACGCTCGCGTTCAAGGACGTGGCCCTTCAGTTCCTCGGCAATCTGTTTGGATATATTCTGGAACAACGCGGCGGCCGGCTGAACATCCTCGGCGCGACGAGCGGCGACACCGGCAGCGCCGCGATCCACGGCGTCCGCGGCAAGCCGAACATCAACATCTTCATCATGCATCCGGAAGGCCGCACCAGTCCGCTGCAGGAAAAACAGATGACCAGCGTGCTCGACGCGAACGTGTTCAACCTCGCCGTCGACGGCTCGTTCGACGACTGCCAGAACATCATGAAAACCACCTTCGGCGACGTCGCGTTCAAAACCGAGCACGCGCTCGGGTCGGTCAACTCCGTCAACTGGGCCCGCGTGCTGGCGCAGACGGTCTACTATTTTTATTCGGCCTTCCGCGCCATGGAAAAAACCGGCGCGGCCTCGGTCCGGTTCTCCGTGCCGACCGGCAACTTCGGCGACATTCTCGCCGGCTACCTCGCCCAACGCATGGGCCTGCCGATCAGCAAGCTGATTCTCGCGACCAACGAAAACGACATTCTGTCGCGCTTCTTCAACAGCGGCGTCTACGGCAAAGCCGCGGCCGTTCCGACGATTAGCCCGTCCATGGACATTCAAGTGGCCAGCAATTTCGAGCGCTACCTCTATTACAAGGTCGGGCGCGACGCGGACCAACTCGTTGGCCTGATGAACGACTTCTCCGCGAAGGGCGCGCTCTCGGTCGAGCTCAACGAAAACGGCGTGGTCGACGATCTGTTCGTCGCGGGCAAGGGCGACACCGCCGCCACGCTCGCGACCATCAAGCGCTACAAAGACGAACACGGCTACGTGCTCGATCCGCACACCGCCGTCGGCGTGTGGGTCGCCGAGAACTTCCCGTCCGCGGACGCGCCGACGATCTGCCTCGCGACCGCGCACCCGGCCAAATTCACCCAGGCGATCATCGACGCGACCGGCGAGGCGGTCCATCACCCGACGCTCGACGCCCTCGCCGACGCCGAGACCCGTTGCGACGCCATCGCCAACGACGTCGAGCTTGTTAAACAGTATTTGGTCGAGCACATCTAAGTGTGGTAAAAAGTTTCCATGAAACTGCCCATTTCCCTTTTCCTAGCGTTCAAGTATCTCAAGCCGAAGCGGTCGATGGTCTCGATCATCACGGTGCTGACGATGATGGGCATCATGCTCGGCGTCGCGGTGCTGATCGTCGTGCTTTCCGTCATGACGGGCTTCGACGACACGCACAAAGCGCATATGATCAAGCTCGACTCGCACATCCAGATCTCGGCCCGCGGCGACTCCGCGTTCAACCCGGATCCGGTGCTCGCGGCGTTGGCGGAGATCCCGGAGGTCAAGGCCGCCGCGCCCGCGGTGGAAGGATTCGTGATGATGAGCCGCTACGGACGGGCGATCACGGCCGCGCTGCGCGGCATCGATCCGGAGCTGGAAAAAGGGATATCGGACATTGAATCCTATCTCATCGAAGGCGCGCTTCCGACCGACGATGAAACCGTGGTGGTGGGCAGCCGGCTCGCGATGACGCTCGGAACCTACGTCGGCGACACGCTGACGGTCTATTCGCCGGAATGCTTCGTGAACGAGGACGAAATCCGTTTGCCCGCGGAGCTGACGGTGTCGGGCGTGTTTTCCGTCGGCATGTACGACGTCGATTCGCAATTCATGATTTCCTCGCTCCAGACCGCCCGCGACGTGTTCGCCATGGAGCAGGGCGCTCGCTCGCTCCGCGTCTTGACCGACGATCCGTTCATGGTCGAGGCCACCGCCGACAAAATCCGCGACGTGTTCGCGGAAACCGCGCGAAGCGATCCCAAGCTCGGTTGGTTCCGGGTGCTGAGCGCGCGGACTTGGATGGACATCCACCAGAGTCTGCTCAGCACGCTGGCGGTGGAAAAGAACATGATGTTCCTGTTGCTCTGCTTTATTTCGCTGGTGGCGACCTTCTGCGTTTCGATCAACCTGATCACGTTGGGCGTTCAGAAGACGCACGAAATCGGATTGCTTAAGGCGCTGGGCTTCTCCTCGGGCAAGATCGTGGGCGTCTTCCTTTTTCTGGGCGTCATCCAGGGCGTGTTCGGGTGTCTGCTGGGCGGCCTGTTGGGGTCGTGGATTTCGGCCAACCTCGACGCGATCCTCAACTTCATGCGTCATTTCAACCCCGATCTCATGTCGGCGCAGTTCTACCAGTTCACCGAAATGCCGTCGCGCACCACGCCCGGCGACGTGCTCTCGGTCTGCGTGATCGTGATGATCTTCAGCACGCTCGCGGGCGTGCTGCCGGCCTTCCGCGCCGCCCGCATGGAACCCGTCGACGCGCTGAGGTATGAATGAGGTGTTTCGCCTTCATGCTCGCGCTGCTCGGTTCCGCCGCCGCGGTCGCCCAAATCGACGGCGATCCGCTTTACGTGAGCAAGGTGGAGACGAACGGCGCGACGTTTCACGCGTGGCGCCCGTTCTATTCCAGCTCCGTCGAGGACGAGCGTTGGCGCGAGGATTATCTCTGGCCGCTCTACACCAAAAAAGGATTCAAGGAGGAGCGATACAGCCGCTTTCTATTCTTCGGCTATCACAGCGATTTTTCTCCGGACGACGATCGGCACCGCACCTGGGTGATCCCGTTTTATTTCAAGGGCACGTCCAAGGACGGGGAGGACTATTTCGCGCTGTTCCCGATCGGCGGAAGCATCTACGAGTTTCTCGGCCGCGACAAAGTCTCTTTCGTGTTGTTTCCGATCTACGGGAAATCGCACGTCAACGACGTGCGCACCACGACCGTTTTATGGCCGATCGGCTCGCGGACGAAAGGGGAGCGCGTGGACCGATTCCGCGTCTGGCCGTTTTATTCGCGGACGGCGCTGGAAGACGAATACGTCAAGAAGTCGATCCTCTGGCCGATCTGGAACACGGTGGAATACACCAACGAACGCAATCCCGGCGGCGGCTTCATTCTGGTGCCTATCTATGGAAAGGTTAAAACCGAACGGGCCGACAACTATTGGGTGGTCGCGCCGTTTTTCCGCTACATGAGCAGCGAGGAACAGTGGATCGTGCACGCGCCCTGGCCCTTCGTGCAGCTCGCGGACGGCGAGATGAAAAAGCGGATCTTCTGGCCGTTCTACGGAAAAAAAAGTCTCGGCACGCTGACGCGGCAATACTGGCTCTGGCCGATTCTGTGGAACAACAAGACCGAGTACGCGGTCCATGAGCAACGCCGCCGATTCGTCGTCCCCTTCTTCGCCCATCAAACCGACGTCATCACGAAGCCGACGAAAAACCACGAACCCGGCGACGTGATTTCCAAGTATTGGAAGATCTGGCCGCTCATGAGCTGGGAGCGGAATTTTGAAAAATCGCGCTTCCGGACGCTGGAGTTCTGGCCGCTGCGGAACACGCCGGGCGTCGAACGAAACTGGGCGCCGTGGTGGACGCTGTATCAGCGACTCGACGCGAACGACGAGATCGGGCATCACGTCCTGTGGGGGCTGTATCGCCAGACGAAGAGTCCCGACGCGTTCGAATGGAGCTTGCTGAAAGGGTTCGCGGGTTATAAAAAGACCGAAACCAGTCGGCGCTATCGAGTCCTCTTCATGTGGCTTGGCGACGACGAGGAGGACACGCCATAAGCAGGTTCGTCATAGATTACATGACCTATCCCGTGCGCTCCGCCCAACGGACCGGCGCCCGCGTGCTGCAATTGTTGCACGACACGGGCCACGCCATGTTCATGCTGCTCGAAGCGACCTGGTTCGTCCAGTTCGCGTTCGGGAAGCGTTCGCGGCATGAGACCGTCACGCAACTGTTCGTGACGGGCGTGAAAAGTCTCGCGGTCATCACGGTCGTGGCGCTGTTCACCGGCATGATCCTCGCGCTGCAAACCGGGCTGGAGTTGCAACGTTGGGGGCAGGAGGAATTCATCGGCTCCGCCGTCGCCGTTTCCATCATCCGAGAAATGGGTCCCTTCATGACGGCCCTCATCATCGCGGCCAGCGTCGGTTCCGCCATCGCCGCGCAGCTCGGCACCATGACCGTCTCGGAAGAGATCGCCGCGCTGGAGGTCATGAGCATCAACCCCAACCGCTTTCTCGTGATGCCGCGCCTCGTCGCGCTCGCGGTGATGATGCCGATCCTCACCGTCTACACCAACATCCTCGGCATCATGGGCGGCGCGGTCGTCGGCGCGACCCAACTCGGCGTCTCGTTCTCGGCCTACATGGACAACGCCACGCAGTTCGCCACCAACAAGGATTTGTTCGTCGGGCTGTTCAAGGCGTTCGTGTTCGGGATCATCATCACCACCGTCTCGTGCCACCAAGGCTTCATGACCACCGAGGGCGCGGTGGGCGTCGGCAAAGCCACGCGGCGCTCGGTCGTTATTTCGTTTCTCATCATCCTCATCGTCGGCTACATGATCACGAGGTTGTTTTACATATGATCAAATTCGACCACGTCACCAAACGGCTCGGGCGCAAAACCGTGCTCGACGACGTCAACTTCGAGGTGGGCGAAGGGGAAACCTTCGTCATCGTCGGGCTGTCGGGCGCGGGGAAAAGCGTGACGCTCAAACACATGATCCGGCTCATGTCGCCCGACTCCGGAACCATTACGATCGACGGCGAGGCGATAACCGATCTCGGCCGCCGCGATCTCAGCCGCGTCCGCGAGAAGTTCGGCGTGCTCTTCCAAAGCGCGGCGCTGCTGCAGTGGATGAACGTTCGGGACAACGTCGCGCTGCCGTTGCGCGAGCACACCAAGGCCGCCGAGGAGGAGATCATCGAGCGCGTGACCGCGAAACTCGCGCTGCTCGGCTTGGACGACGCGTGGGATAAATTCCCCTCGGACATCTCCGGCGGCATGCGAAAACGCGTCGGCCTCGCCCGCGCCGTCATCATGGAACCGAAAATCGTGCTCTACGACGAGCCCACCTCCGGGCTCGACCCGGTGACCTCGCGACGAATCGACGATTTAATCGTGAACACGCGGGAACAACTCGGTATAACGAGCGTCGTTGTTACGCACGATCTGCACAGCGCCCTCGCGGTTGGCTCGCGGATCATGATGTTGCACCAGGGTCGAATCGTGGAAAACGCGCCGCCGGAGGATTTCATTCGCTCGAAGAACGAAACGGTACAGAGCTTCCTCGAGTCGCAATACATTACGAAAAAAGGCAAATGGGAAGAGTTCAGACATGAATAAGCATAGTCGCGAAGTCTCCATCGAGATTCTGGTTGGGTTGTTCATGTTCACCGTGCTGATCGCGTTGGGCGTGTTCACCATCGTGCTCAGCCGCGAGAACCTGCTCAAGAAAGCCCACTCGTACGAGTTCGTCTTCAGCGAGGTCGGCGGGCTCCGCGAGGGCGACAACGTCTATCTGCGCGGCATGAACATCGGGCGCGTCAAGCAGACCTCGCTCGATAACAGCCGCGTCCACGTGTTCGTCACGCTCGACGTGCCCATCAAGCTCCGTAGCGGCTACAGCATCGAAGTCATCGACGCGTCCATGCTCGGCGGCAAGTACCTCAAGATTTACGAAGGTCCCGAAAACGCGGCGCCGCTCGGCGAAAACATGACCATTCTCGGCCAGAAGCCGGTCGATATGATTCAGGAACTCAACAAGGCCGTCAGCGGCCTGCAGACCATGATCAACTCGGTCGAGCAAGGCCAAGGCACGTTGGGAAAACTGTTGCGCGACGACGCCATTTACAATGGTCTCGCCGAGCTGACGGACGATCTTAAAACGATCGTCGGCCGCGTCGAGGCGGGCGAGGGCTCCGTTGGAAAACTGCTGAAAGACGAAACGGTCTACAACGACGCCGCCGCCACCATGGCCAGTCTGCGCGCGATCAGCGGTCGACTGGAAGCGGGCGAAGGCGCGCTGGGCAAGCTGCTGTCCGAGGACGCCGCGTTGTATGACGACGTCAGCGCCACGATGGTCGCGGTCCGCGACATCTCGGAAAGCATCAGCGCCGGCGAAGGCACGCTGGGCAAGCTCGTGCGCGACGCGAAGCTATACGACGAAACGACCTCGTTGGTCGAAGACGTGCGCGCCGCGGTCGACGATCTGCGCGAAGCCTCGCCCATCACCTCGTTCGGCAGCGTCATCTTCGGGGCGTTTTAACGGCGGGCCGATGAAGACCGCCGCGAAACGCAGATGGAGCGCGTTCGGCGGGATCGCGTTCCTTTTGGTCGTACTGGCCGTCGGCCTTCTTCAGGGTCGCCGCGAGCCGCCTCTCTTGAGGATCGGCGACATCACCCCGCGCCACAACTTTTCCATCGCGCGGATTCAAGGCGCGTTGGACCACGACCCGATCAAACTGCGCGACGGCGGCGTCTTGCTTTCCGTGAACGACGGAACGGGAACGCTCGCGGTTTTCGTCGAGTCGAATCCGGACGGGGTTTCCGCGCGCCGCGGCGCGTTGGTTTCGGCGGAAGGGGACTTGTTCATCGGCGCCGGCGCGAACCGCCGCATGCGGGTTTTGTCCGCGGCCGACGTGACGATCTCAGGCGGGTCGCGCGCGGCGGGATGGGCGGAGCGGAGCGGCGAGCTGGTGACGGCGCGCGGGACGGTCGCGCGGGTTTGGCGCGCGCCTACGGGATCGAAGGCGCCCAGTCGAATCAGGTTGGTGGCCGACGTTGGCGCGATCGACGTGGTTCATTGGCTCGACGGGGTTCCCGTCTTCGAGCCGGGCGACGCGGTGGAGGTGACGGGCGTCGTGAATCTTTACGAAAACGAGGTCCGAATCAAACTGACGAGTCCGGCGAACGCGCGTTTGTTGAACTAGTCCGCGTGGGTTCGGCGTATCCAATCCAGCAGGTCCGCTTTCGACGCGAAGCGGTCCTCCATCTGCGCTTCGTACGCCTCCTTGAGGATTCGCCCGATCAGCCTGCCTTCCTTGATTCCCATCGCGATCAGGTCGTGGCCGCGAATCCACGGCTCGGGTAGAATCGGTTCGTTCGCCATCTCTTCCTGGTAGGCCCGGACGTAGTCGTAGTTGTCGAGCATGCTGTGCGAGCCGAGGCAATCCAACCGGTGCAGCTCCATCTCGAGGTCGAAGGTTTCCGCGCCGATCAGGTGCCGTAGTTTCGACACGCGCATATTTTGGACGTCCATGAAGCGCATGTGTCCGCGGATGGCCGCGACGATGTGCTTCTTTTCGCGGTTGGGAAATTTGAGGCCGGTCAGAATCTCTTCCGCCATGCCCGCGCCCACCTGCGCGTGGCCATCGAAGCGTATGCGTTCCTGGCCGTCGGCCCCCGCGCCGAAGGCCGCGGTCGGCGGTTTGCCGACGTCGTGCAACAGGACGGTATACGCGATTTCCCGCGGCCGGTAGCGGGTCGTCTTTTTCTCGGCGTTCATGAGGTTGAGCATCAGGCAGGTGTGCTCGAACACGTCGCCTTCCGGGTGGAATTGGGGCGGTTGCTCCTGACCAACCATCGGAATGAGATCGGGCAGGATGTGTTCCAGCAGCCCAACCTCGTGTAAATGTTTGAGGGCGTCGCCGGGCTTCGCGCTGTCGGTGAGCACGCGCGTCAGCTCGATCTCGATCCGCTCGGCGCTGATGGCGCGGATCAGACCCGCCATCTCGCGGATCGCGGCCTCGGTTCGTTCGTCCAGCTTGAACTGGAGGTTGTGCGCGAAGCGGATGGCGCGCAGCATGCGTAGATGATCTTCCCTGAACCGTTCTCTCGGATCGCCGATCGCGACGATGAGTCCCTGCTCCAGATCGCGCCGCCCGTTGACGTAGTCGTGGATCTGATCCTCGGCGGGGTCGTAGAACATGCCGTTGACGGTGAAGTCGCGGCGCAGGGCGTCCTCTTTCGCCGCGCTGAACACGATGGATTCCGGGTGGCGACCGTCGAGCGTGCCCGTCTCCTCGCGGAACGTCGCGACCTCCACCGTTTCTCCGCCGTCTACGACCGCGATCACGCCGAACGCTTTCCCGATAGGGATGGTTTTCGGGAACAGCTCCTCGACCTCCTCCGGATAGGCGTCGGTCGCGACGTCGTAGTCCTTGGGTTCGCGGCCCAGCAGTTCGTCGCGCACGCACCCGCCCGCGAAAAGCGCGGTGAAGCCCTTTTCCCGCAACGTCGCGACCACGTTTAGCGCCGCGGTTTTTTTAGCGAGTATTTCGCTCATATATCCTTTCACGCCAGATTGAATGAACTATAGTTGCGCGTCGGTGTCGAAGGAACCATAAATACGGGAATGATTATATGAAAAACGTTATTCGCTTGATCCTTTGGCTCGTGCTCCCGGCCCTCTCGACGTTTGGGCAATTCGGCGACCCCTTCGGCGTTGAGGTCCGCCTTGAGAACGATCAAGTGGCGTTGACGGTCACCGTGCCGGGAAACCACTATCTCTACGCCGATTATCTGAAAGTCACCGACGCGCTTGGCAACGAACAGACGCCCGTTTCGTTGGGGGAAACCTCCAGTATCATCGATCCGAATTCCGGCGATCAAAAGGCCGTCTTCAGCCAGTCGTTCGACGCGGTTTTCGCCTGGGCGCCGAAAGGCGAGGGCGCGGCGGCGATTCACGTGAAATACTGGGGTTGCAACGACTCGGTCTGTTTCATTCCGCAAACCAAGGTGGTCGAGCTCGCGGAGTCCGCCGCCGCGGTGGAAGCGGAGACCGAACCCGCGGCCTTGACGGACTGGGAAGAGGAGTTGATGAAGCACGCCGTGGTTCGGACGTATTCCGGCGGAATGAACGCGGGCGAGTTCCTGGATTTCATTCGCTTGGAGTCCATCGACGAAGAGGCGAACGTCGGCGGGTTCAAACTGTTTCTAACCGATCCGGTCGCGTTCGTGCGCGAGTCCGGCTTGTTGCTGGCCATCATTTTCATTCTGCTCGGCGGGCTCGCGTTGAACCTCACGCCCTGCGTGTTGCCGATGATTCCGATCAACCTCGCGATCATCGGGGCGGGCGCTCAAGCCGGATCGAAAGGCCGCGGCTTCGCGCTGGGCGCGACGTATGGTCTGGGCATCGCGCTGGTGTACGGTCTGCTGGGCGTGATCGTCGTGCTGACGGGCTCGCAGTTCGGAACCATTCAGGCCAACCCGTGGTTCAACCTCGCGATCGCGACGATCTTCGTGGTGCTCGCGCTCGCGATGTTCGACGTGATCCACATCGATTTGTCGCGCTTTCAGTCGAAGCTCGGCGGCGGCGAGCAAAAGCAGGGCAGTTTCCTGGTGGCGCTGACCATGGGTTCGGTGGCCGCGTTGCTGGCGGGCGCCTGCGTGGCGCCGGTGGTGATCGCGGTGCTGCTGCTCGCCACCAACGTCTACGAGGCGAACGCCGTCGCCGGACTGGCGTTGCCGTTTCTGTTGGGATTCGGGATGGCGCTGCCGTGGCCCTTCGCGGGCGCGGGCCTTTCCTTCCTGCCGAAACCGGGCAAATGGATGGAATACGTCAAATATGGCTTCGGCGTGGGCATCATCTTTTTCGCGCTCTACTACGGGCATCTGAGCTACCGCGCGTTCAGCCCCGCCGCCGTGCTCGGCGGAATCGACGGCCGCACCAATGAAGGGTTCGCCGAAACGCTGGGCGCCGCGCGCGAAACCGGAACGCCGGTGGTGATCGACTTCACCGCGAGCTGGTGCAAGAACTGCGCGGTCATGAAGAAAACGACGTTCAAGGACGAGGCGGTCAAAGCCGCGCTCGAGGATTACGCGTTCATCCGTTACGTCGCCGAGGATCCAACCGATCCGAACACGCGCGCCGTGATGGAACATTTCGGCGCGCAGGGTTTGCCCACGCTGGTTTTGTTGCGGGCGAAGTAACGCCTAGTCGATCATGCCTTGCGCGCGCAGGTCCTTGATGACGCCTTTGACGATCCCCTTCATGTTGGTCATGTCGGACCGGTCGTCGTAGATCACCTTGCGGCCGGTCCAGACCAGTTTCCGCGTGTCGACGTCGTAGAGGTTGGTTTCCAACTCGTATTCCATGAAGCTTTGTATCTCCGCCGAGGTGCGGCTCATGCCGTACGCGTGCGCGTAGAAGCCGTAATAACTCCCGTAATGCGCCGGGTACCCCGTGGTGATCACCTGTTGACGTTCGGTTTCGGAGAGCAGCCTCGTGACGATGATGGAGCTGAACGCGTTTTCGCGCAGCGCGGCGACCAGCGCGTCCTCGGGGACCTTGACCGTGGTTTGTAGCGCGGCGTGCAACGACGTCGCGTCGATGCCGAGTTCCGCCAGCCGCTCGACGAACAGGCCTTCGTATTGACGGCTGAGCGCGTCGCTTTCGGCGACGCCCAGAATCATGGTCTTGCCAACCGGGCGTCCAATAAACGCGGGGTCGGTCCAGGAGCTCACGTTGACGGTGTCGCACGACGTTAGCGCCGCGAGCGCGGCGATGAGCGGGAGGGACTTCAGCGGGTTCGTTTTCATGGGGGCGTCTCCGTTCGGCGCGCTTCGCTATTTCAGCATGCCGCGTTTTTCAAGATCTCGAACGACGTTTTTGATGATGATGTTCATGTTGTCCATATCGGACCGATCGTCGAAGACGCTTTTTCGGCCGCTCCAAACCAGCTTCTCGGTTTCCACGTCGTACACGTTGGTTTCGAGCAGGTATTCAACATAACTGCTGACGGTCGCCATGTTCGGATTGAGCGAATAGCCGTAATTGTAATATCCCCAATATCCATGATCGTATGGCGCCGCGGTGTATCCTAGCGTGACCACCTGTTCGCGTTGCGTGCCATCGATCACTTGCGTGATGATCAGGGTTTTCACCTGATTCTCTTTCAGCATCGACTTCAAGCGCTCCTCGTCAAGTTTCCCGACGACGTTTTCGCTGGCGCGCGCGGAGCCCGCGGGCACGTGAGGCAGCAGGTATTGGGTGAACAACTCCTCGTACTGAAGGCAGATGCTTTCACTGTCCGCGATGGCCAGGACGAGGGTCTTTCCGAGGCCTCTTCCCTCGAACGCCGGATTGCTCCACGACTGTTGTTTCGGGGTTTTCATCTGGCAAGCGCCGGCCAGCATGATCAGCGGGGCGACGAGCAGGGCGTTGAGAATGGTTTTTCGGTTCATGTTGAAGGGCTCCTTAAGGCTGGTGGGTCACGTAATCGATTTCCTGGAAGTCCGCGACGTCCTTCAGCCAGATTTCCTGAACGAAGGCGACGTGGTCGGGGTGCGTGTTGTAGGCGTCGTACGCAGCCTGATCCGCGAAGTTCATCGAGAGCCCGAAATCAAAGGCGTTCTTGGGGCTGGTTTCCCGCAACACCTGAAAGTTCTCGACGCCGGGCACGGACGCGAGCGCGGCGGCTTTCGCGAGGAACGCCGCTTCCGCGGGCGAGCCCTTTTCGTGGTTGAGTCGGAAGAAAACGGAATGGGTGATCATATCGTGCTCCTGGTTGGAATGAATGGTCGCGCAACCGCCCAGCAGGGTGGTCGACGCGAGAAGGGTGAAGCGGCGTCTGTTCAACATGGGGAACCTTCTTAGAGAATCGCGCCGGGCGCCGTTTTGATCAGGGACTTGGTGACTTCGCCGATGTCGAACCAACCGGCGGGATCGGTTTGGCCCGCGGCCATTTTTTGGTGCGCGCGCACCCACGTAAGCAACATGATGCGCGACTGTTGGACGTTCGCGACGGTCTCATCGACGATCGCGTCCAGCTCTTTGTGCGTGGCCATGTAATCCTCCCAGTTGGGGCGCATCGCGTCCTGCACGGCTTGCAGCGAGGCCATTCGGTTGTGCAAATGCTCGCCGATTTTTCCAAGGTCTTCCTTGGTCGGGCGTCCTTCCGGAATGATCTCGGGCGTCCAGATGACGGCGCTGTCCTTCAGCGCGTCCAGATTGGGCTCATCCATGCGATAGGCGTCGTAAATAAGTTCGAAGGCCGTCATGATGTTGAACTTTTCCCGCTCGAGCTTGGCGCGGTATTGGATGATGTCCGCGTATTCCACGTCGATGCGCGTGTCCAGCACCACCGCGAAATCGTCCAGCGCCCGGATCAAGTCGTCCACGCGCAGCGCGCCGTTTAGAATCGCGGCGTTCAACAGCGGCTGCGCCTTGCGAAGCGCCTCGACGAACTCCTCCTGAACCATGACGTCTTCAATCGTGTTGTCGAACGCCTCCGCGTCGAGGGCAGGGTTCGTCAGCATGTCGTCGCGGAATTGGACGAGGTAGTTCGCGTAGGCGTTCACCTTGTTGGTCTGGGGGCCGTCCATTTCGGCGATGTTGACGATATCGATGGAGTATCGAACGATGTTTTCCAAGCCGCGTCTCAAGTCGTCGGAGAGCTCTTTCACGTGGCGCTCCTCCTCGCCATCCTCGAGCACGAAGCGCCGAACCAGCAGGGTCTCGTCGCGATTGAGCGTGAGGTTCAGCGTGCTCAGCATGGTGATGGTGCTGTCCGCGAACAGGCCGATATCCGCCACGGATTTGTTTTTGAAGTTCTTCTTGTACGCCGCGCACCCGTTAAGCAACGCGGCCGCGCACAGCGCGGCGAGGATTTTCCGCATGCTAAATCTCCGTTTCCAGTTCGGCCTTGAAGCTGCCGACGAATACTTTGCTTTTCATGAGCACGGGGATGTGGCGATGGTCGGCCGTGCACCAGATCTCGATTTTCGCGTCTTTGCTTTTCTCGAAAACGCCGCCGACGTCCTGGATGTCGGGGATGAGCTTGAACGCGTCGTGCTTTTTCCCGTTCACCTTGATGGTCTTGCGCTCGACCACCTCGATCTTCGCGATCTTGCAGCGTTTGCCATCGGTCATGGGACCTTCGATGACGGACCCCACGTCGAACGTCTGGTTGCGAATGAAGTAGAACGCGGAGAGCGGGTCGAGCGTGTTTTCGAGAATGGGCGTGACGCGCTGGTCGCCGCCGAGCGCCTCGTAATAATGGGCGTTGAGATTCTCCCAGTCGAACTCAACGCTCACGTCCCGTTCGGTTTTCCCCTCGCGTTGAATCTTCGAATAACCCAACGAGCGGCTGACGTCGTATTCCGCGAGCGAGGAGAGGGTGTCGCGCACTTTGAAGAGCGCGTCCGCCGTCTTGTTGGTTTTCGCGGTCATCTGAAAACTACGGGCTTCGCGATCCTCCCAGTCCTCGTCGGGCAGCACCTCCAGCGTCGCGTGGCCCGCGACGATGAACTGCCAGCCCAAGCTGTAGGTGAGTTTCTCGCCCACGTCAAACGCGGGTTTGGCCGGTTGTCCCAGCCGCTCGGCGGCGCGGGCGATGCCATGGAGGAATGGAGCCGTCATCAGCCCGCCTCTGAAATGTCTTCGTTCGCGCATGGGATCATTCCTCTCGATTATC
>JARFRL010000156.1 GCA_029287275.1 Pontiella desulfatans | reverse complement strand
ACGCCAGAGGCTGCTGGCCGACAACCAGCCCGACCGCCGACTTAAAAAGCTGATGGAGTTTCTGAGCCGCGAGCTGCAGATCCTGAAACTCGGCAACAAAATCGAGAACAAGGTTCACGAGACCTTCACCAAAACCCAGCGCGAGATCTTCCTGCGCGAGCAGCTTAAAACCATTCAGGACGAGTTGGGGCGGGACGACCCGCATTCCAACGAGATTCTGGAAATGGAAAAAAAACTCGCGGAAGCCAAGCTGCCCGACGAGGCGAGCGCCGCCGCGGCCAAGGAGCTCGAGCGCCTCAATGCCGTGCCGCCAGCGTCGCCGGAGCATGGCGTCATCCGCACCTACCTCGACGTGATGTCGGAGCTGCCGTGGTCGAAATCGACCGAGGATCACCTCGACATTCTCGCGGCCCAGAAGATATTGGACAAGGACCACCACGGCCTCGAGAAGGTGAAGGACCGCATTCTGGAATACCTCTCCGTGCTGAAACTCAAGAACGACATGAAGGGCCCGATCCTCTGCCTCGCGGGCCCGCCCGGCGTCGGTAAAACCTCGCTCGGCAAATCCGTCGCCCGCGCCTTGGGCCGCGAGTTCGTGCGCATGTCGCTCGGCGGCATGCACGACGAAGCCGAGATCCGCGGCCATCGCCGCACCTACATCGGCGCGATGCCCGGCCGGATCATCGAGAGTCTGCGCCGGTGCGGCTCCAACAACCCGGTCATCATGCTCGACGAGATCGACAAGGTCGGCAAGGACTTCCGCGGCGATCCCGCCTCCGCCCTGCTCGAGGTGCTCGACCCCGAGCAAAACTCCACCTTCCAAGATCACTACCTCGACGTGCAGTTCGAGCTCTCGAAGGTGCTCTTCATCACCACCGCGAACATGCTCGAAACCATTCCCGGCCCGCTGCGCGACCGCATGGAGGTCATCCGCATCTCCGGCTACACGCTGCAGGAGAAAACCGCGATCGCCCGCCGCTACCTCGTTCCGAAAGCGATCCGCGAGCACGGCCTGAAACGCACGCAGATCAAATTCGCGAAGGACGCGTTGGAAGGCATCATCAGCGGCTACACCGCGGAAGCCGGCGTCCGCAATCTCGAGCGCCAGATCGCGAACGTCTGCCGAAAAGTCGCCCGCGGCTTCGCGGAAGGCAAGACGCGTCCGGTCGAAGTGACGGACCGCAAGCTCAAGGGCTTCCTCGGACCGGTGAAGGTCGACAAGGACGTCGCGGAAAACGAAGCCATGCCCGGTGTCGTGACCGGCCTCGCCTGGACGCCCTATGGCGGCGACATCCTTTTCATCGAAGCGACCCGCATGCCCGGCAAGGGCGGCCTGATTCTCACCGGCTCGCTCGGCGACGTGATGAAGGAATCCGCCCGCGCCGCGCTGAGTTATCTGCGCTCCAACGCCGCGACGTTCAAGATCGATCCCGAGTTGTTCGCCAAGAGCGACATTCATATCCACGTGCCCGCGGGCGCCACGCCGAAGGACGGCCCCTCGGCCGGCGTCGCGATCTCGCTCGCGATGCTCTCGATTCTGACCGACCGCGCGGTGCGCCCCGACCTCGCCATGACCGGCGAGATTTCCCTGCGCGGCCGCGTGCTGCCCATCGGCGGCCTGAAGGAAAAAGTGCTCGCCGCGTCGCGCGCCGGCATCAAACACATCATGCTGCCGGAAAAGAACAAAATCGATCTCGAGGAGATTCCAGCCGACGTGAAGCGCAGGCTCACCTTCAAGACGGTCAAGAACATCGACCAGGCGCTGCGCTACGCGCTGAAAATTTCAGAAGAAAAATAACTCAACCACGAAGAACACGAAGAGCTCGAAGGCTTTAAGTTCGTGTTCTTCCTATCTTCAGCAACGCGGGGGGCGAAAATGAACAAACTGCTGTCATTGATTTTGGCTGGAACCTGTCTAGCCGCGTGCGCGGCGGAGCAACCGCCCGCGGACGAGATTCTCGCGTTCGTGCGGAGCAAGCTGCCGGACAGCCCGCTTAGACTGACCGGTTCGCTGAAGGTCCGCACGCGCAACGGCTTCACCCAAGCCAACCTGCCCGTGACGATGGAGCTCGACTGGGGCGCGGCGAACCCGACCGCGAAATACGTTATCGACAACGAGTCGTTGCTGATCACCTGGAACGACGAGGTTCCCAACTACGCGTTTTCCAACAATAAGAACACGCCCACCTCCGAGATTCTCGGCACCGGCCTCACTTGGGCGGATCTTAGTTTTTCCGTCCTTTGGTGGCCGAACTCGACGCTGATCGGCGAGGACCGAAAAATCAACCGCGACGCGTATCTGGTCGACGTCCCCGTGCCCGACTCGGAACACATCACGCGGCTCTGGATCGAGAAGAAGATGGGCATGCTGCTCGAGGCCCAGACCCTCGATCAAAACGAGAAGCAACTGCGGCGGTTGAAAATCATCAGCATCAAAAAAATGGACGGCATGTGGGTCGCGAAGGACCTCGAGTTGAAGGACATGAAATCCGGCACCAAAACCACGCTCCAGATCTCGGACCTCGAATGGACCGCGCCGAAATCGACCGCGGCGGCGTTCGCCCCGGCGGAGTCGATCAACCATCTCGCGGTGGATCTTTACAAACAGGTCGCGGGCAATGAAGGCAATCTGTTCCTTTCGCCCTACTCCATCTCCACCGCGCTCGCGATGACCTATGGCGGCGCCCGCGGCGAAACCGCCGCGCAAATGAACGACACGCTCCACCTCGGCGGACAAGGCGCGACGCATCCGGCGTTTTCCCACCTGCGGAAAAAGCTCAACGGCGTTCAGGAAAAAGGCGATGTTCAGCTCAGCGTCGCGAACTCGCTTTGGCCGCAGGTCGACCACGCGTTTCTCGCGGACTATCTCGGCATGACCAAGGAGTTTTACGGCGTCGACATCGAACCCGTCGACTTCAAGCGCGACACCGAGGCCGCGCGCCTGCGGATCAATAATTGGGTCGAGGCCAAAACCGCGGACAAGATCCAAGACCTGCTCGAAGAAGGCGCGGTGACGACCCTCACCCGTCTCGTGCTCGCGAACGCGATTTATTTCAAAGGAAACTGGGCCTCCCAATTCAAAAAAGAAGCCACCCGCGACGCGCCGTTCACGCTCGAATCCGGCGACACCGTCACCGTTCCGATGATGAGCCGAACCGACGACTTCAACTTCGCGTACGCCAAAACCTTTCAGGCCTTGGAGCTGCCCTACGAAGGCGGCGACCTTTCCATGATCGTGTTGCTGCCCGCGGAAACCGACGGGCTTCCCGCGTTGGAACAAGCGCTGACCCCCGAGTTGGTCGCGGGGCTTGAATTCAACGAGCAAGAAGTGATGGTTCAACTGCCGAAATTCAAATTCGAGTGGAAAATGGAGCTGAGCAAGACGCTCTCCGCGATGGGTATGCCGCTCGCGTTTTCCAACCAAGCCGACTTCTCCGGCATGGACGGATCGAAAGAGCTCTCGATCGGAATCGTGGTTCATCAGGCGTTCGTCGAAGTTAACGAGGAAGGGACTGAAGCCGCGGCCGCGACCGGCGTCGGCATGCGCGTCACCAGCATGCCACCGATGTTCCAAGCCAACCGACCCTTCCTTTTCCTCATCCGCGAAAACGCGACCGGCGCGATCCTCTTCATCGGCCGCGTGGTGGATCCGACGAAATAGGACTCTCACGAAGCCACGAAGGACACAAAGAAAACACTCTGCGGCTTAGTGCCTCCGTGAGTGAAAAAAGGAATCTGTTTATGAATGGAGTCGCGAAACTGTTTTTATCCCTCGGCGCCCTCGGCGGCGCGGTGGGCGTGATGATCGGCGCGTTCGGCGCGCACGGCCTGAAGGACAAGCTCTCGGAAGAGATGCTGAAGGTTTATCACACGGGTGTGCAGTATCACTTCTACCACGTCTTCGCGTTGCTCGCCGTCGGACTGCTCGCGCTGAAATTTCAGTCCGGCCTATTGACCGCCAGCGGCTGGGCGTTCCTTGTTGGGATCGTTGTTTTTTCCGGCAGCCTCTACGCGCTC
>JARFRL010000314.1 GCA_029287275.1 Pontiella desulfatans | reverse complement strand
CCGAGGACATCCGAATCTTTCCGGGGCATGGCGACGACAGCACGATCGGCGTCGAACGGGCCACGAACTTCTTCATGCAATGAATCAGCGCGGCAATTTGATGTCGCGGCGAATATAGGTCGGGACGTCGAGATCCTGATTGTTGTGAATCGTCGGATCCACGTACGCGAACTCGCCCTTGCCGGCGGACTCCAACGGAAGCTCCGCCTGTCCCGGCGCGCCGCGGTTGAAACTCAGGCCCAACTGCCGATTGCCATCGTCCACCAGCGGCTCGTTCCAATGCTCCGCCACGAGCGTGATCGCCGAAAGGCGCCCGTCGAAAGCGGGATCGATCGCGACGCCGAAATTCAACCACACGTCGTCGGGAAGCTTTTCCCGCAGCTTGTTCATCACGATCTCGACCTCGCTGAGCTTGAGGTCGTGGCCGCCCGTCAAACCAATCACGATGCCCGCGGCGTTTTCCAACAGCTTTCCTTTATTCAGCAAACGGTGCGTCAACAACGTTTCCGCCACCCGATCAGCCCGCCCTTCTCCGGCGCCGTCCGCGCTCGCGAAGTGACAGAATCCGTCGCAGTTGCGCAACATCGTGTGCACGCTGGCGAAATCCAGGCCGCACACGCCATTGCGCGTCAGCATGCGCCCGACCGCGAAAATCCCATCCATCATCACCTGATGGCTGCGCGCGAAAACCTGCTCGACGGGAAGGTCCGCGTCGACCCGATCGACCAAGCGCTCGTTGGGAATACGGATGATCGCGTCGGCGTGCGTCCGCGCGCGCTTCAACGACTCCTCCGCGATCCGCGCGATCTTGACGCCCTCGAACTTGAACGGCGTCGAAAGCAGGGTTAGAACCAGCGCCCCCGCTTCGCGGGCGATGCGCGTGATGACCGGAACCGCGCCGGAGCCCGTGCCGCCGCCAAGCCCCGCGACGATCACCAGCAAGTCCACTTCGCGCAGCTGCTTGCGAATGCTCGATGAATCTTGCTCGATGGATTGACGACCCAGCTCGACGTCGCCGCCCGAGCTCAAGCCGCGCGTCACGGTGGCGCCGACATGGATCGTCCGCTCGATGGTCAACGCCGCGAGGGCCTTGGAATCGGTATCGATCGCGACGGCGTCGAGATCGGGATTGAGCTCGCTCATGCCCGACACGGCGCGCGCGCCGCTACTACCGACACCCATGACAAGCAGGCGCGGGGCGCGAACCCCTTTCGATTCGATCGACTCACTCATGCTCGCTTCCCCAAAACATCTTCAGCAACTTACGCCCGAGCGACGGCTTCTCGACTACTTTTTGGAGCGAGGCCGCGTAACGAATCGCGCCGACATGACAGGCGTACGCGGGACCGTCTTTCGCGGAGGAAAGCCCCTGCACGTCGAACGGCTTGCCGTGGACGCACGGCGCGTTGAACACCTTCTGACCCAGATCGCGGGCGCCGTTGAGAAACGAACCGCCTCCCGTCAGCAACACCCCGGCGCTCAACGGCGCGTTCGGGCATTGCTCGTCGATTCGATCCTTCACCAACTGAAAAATCTCCTCCATGCGCGCGTTGATGATGGTATTGAGCGTCACCGCCCTGACCATTTTCCCGCCAAACCCCTGCGACGCGGCGGGAATGGAGATGTTGTGATCGCGTTCCATGAGATTCGTCAGCGCGCTGCCGTCTTTAACCTTCACGATCTCGGCCTGCCCCAGCGGAATCTGCAGGCCGACGGAAATATCGTTCGTGACGTGCGCGCCGCCCACGGAGAACGATCCCGCGGCCTGAACGAAACCGTCGTGATACAACGTGTAATCCGTCGTGCCGCCGCCGATGTCGATCACCAGCACGCCGGCTTTTTTCTGTTCGTCGTTCACGACGGCCAGCGCGGAGCATAGTCCGCTGAAAACCGCGTCGGAACAGGCGATGGGCGCGTCGTCCACGATTTTACGGAAGTTGTCCACGGCGCTTTTCTTCCCGTGAATCGTCAACATGTCGACGCGAAGCTCTTCGCCGGCCATGCCGACCGGATTGATCACGTTCGTGGTGTCGTCGATTTGAAAATGCTGTTGCAGCGTGTGCAGTTTCACGCGGTTTTCGGGAAGGGCCACCTTGCGGGCGATTTCAACCACGTCCGCCACGTCCTCTTCATGGACCTCTGATAGTTGATTGTCCGATGGATCCACCAGCCTGTGGACCCCGGTGTTTTTCTTGGCCCGCGCCTCGCCGCCGGACGTCACCAGCATCACGGAATGGATGCTTTTGCGGCGATCTTCTTCCGCGGCTTTGATCGCCTGCCGCACGCATTTGATCGCGTCGTCGCGGTTGATGATCTCCCCCTTGCGGATGCCGCGGGAGGGCGT
>JARFRL010000209.1 GCA_029287275.1 Pontiella desulfatans | reverse complement strand
TGGAATGCACCGGCACGATGCCGGTGTTGGAATTCAGCCATTCCACGCGGATCGCGGTCGCCTACGCCAACCATCGAGCGATCATCGAAGCCGCGGCGGGGGAGCGCGTCCGCTTCGACCCGATCGTCGCGGGGTATCGCGCGTACATCGCGCTCGCGGGCGGCATCGATGTTCCGGTCGTGCTGGGTTCGCGGTCCACCTACGTCGCGGGAAAGCTCGGCGGGCATGAAGGGCGGGTGCTCAGGGCGGGAGATGTTATGAATGTAGGACAGGCATCTTGCCTGTCCCCACGCGAGGCGTTTCGGTTCACGGTAGACAGGCTGGAAGCCTTTCCTACGTTGAAGGTCGTTCCCGGCCCGGAGGCGGATTGGTTCGACACGGGCGGGCTGAACGCGTTTCTGACGGGATCCTTCGCCGTCTCCGCGAAGTCCGACCGTTCGGGGATTCGGCTGGATGGCCCGCGGCTCTCTTTCCGCGGCGACGAGCAGATGGTTTCCGCCGGCCTCGCGCAAGGGACCATTCAGGTTCCGCCGTCCGGCCAGCCGATCATCATGATGGCGGATCATCCGACGACGGGTGGTTATCCGCGCATCGGAAACGTGGTGGCGGAGGATCTGCCGCGGCTCGCTCCGCTTCGCCCCGGCGAAAAGCTGCGATTCGTCGAGCTGATGAAGGACTGATCCGTTTACAGCGACAGAAGGTATTCGGCCAGATCGTCGCGTTCCTGTTCGGAAAGACTCCCGGTCAGCTCCAGCGCGTGGGCGTGATCGTGGGTTTTGAGCAGGTCTTGGATGGTGGCGGCGCGGCCGTCGTGCAGATAGGGCGCGGTGCGCCAGAGTTCCACCAGGGAAGGCACATCGACCTCGCGTCCCGCGTCCTGTCCCTTCGTGGTGCCGACCTGGTGCGTTTTCAAGTCGGTGTAAAGCGGCGCCGGATGGCACCGCGCGCAGCCGAGGTCGTTGAATAGATTTCTCCCGCGCCGCGCGGATTCGCTCAGCGCGCCGTCAACCAGATGGGGACTCGGCACGGGTTTCAGGGAGCGAAGATAAGCATCGATGGCTTGGGCGTCCGCTTCGGGGCGCACGGAAAATTGGATGTGCGTGAGTCCGGCGCGCACGCCGGCTTCGGCGTCCGGGCGGACGCCCAGCCACATGGCCCGCGGGGTCTCGTGCGCCAGCAACATCGACTTCGCGTTTTTGGGATTGCCGATTCCGTCGTTGAGCAGGTCCCAGTTCAGCCCGTCGGTGCGCGCGTCCGGATGGCAGGTGGCGCAGCTGAGCCAGTTCTGAAAGCAGAGCCGCGCGTCGTTGAAATAGATCTCGCCTTGGCGTTCGGCCGTGATGGATTGTTTCGGGCCCAGCGGGAACGCCGCGCCGCGGGTTTTCCCGTCGCGGTTGAAGCGAATCACTTCCAGGGTGTCGGAAAAATAGTTTCCGATGTAGACGGTGTTTCCCTCGACCGCCAAAGCGCGCGGGCCGAGGCCTTCCAGCTTGATCCGCCGGCGGATGCCCGAAAGGAAAGAGAGGTCGTTGTCGGCGCCGCGCCGCGCGTCGTTTTCGGAGGTCGCCCGCGCGGCGGCGATTTTCGCCGTCAGCGCGGGCAGATCGATCAAGCTGATTTCATGGATGCCGGCCGACGAGACGACGAGCGTTTTTCCGTCGGAGGAAAAGCCCAGCGCCCACGGGTTCGGGAAGCCTTGATCGACGTCGTCGAGCAACACGGTATGTTCCAGCGTCTGGCTGGCGACGTCGATGACGCTGAGCGCGTCGGTGGAAACCCAGCCGCGCTCGAGCTGGGTGGTGGGCACCAGAAAACGGGCCACCTGGTGCGTGGCGTAAACCTTCGTTCCGTCGGGCGAAACCTTGAGGCCGCGCAGGCCTTCCGCGCCGTTCACCAACGGAATGGTTTTCACGGCGCGGGTTTCGGTGTTGATGACCGAAATCTTGGCGGCCATGTAGTCGCTGTCCGCGCGCCCGTCGGGAATGTGGTTGGCGACGAATAGGTAGGTTCCATCGCGGGATAGGTCGGAGGCGATCGGCTCGCGCGCCACGGGCACGCGCGCGATGGTTTCGCCGGATTCGAGATCGATGAAGGAAACATCGTTGTCGAAGCGGTTGCAGACATAGAGGGTTTCGCCGTCGGGCGAAAGCACGGGCGAGATCGGCGAGTGACCGGTCCGCAGCTCTCGGCTGATCTCGTCCGCCTCGATCATCCATACGCGGCCGTTGGGCCCGCCTCCGGTCACCAGCAGCGCGTCGCCCCGTTGAATCAGTTCCGTGGGTTCTCCGGGGAGGGGAATGCTTTTCGCGACCGCGCGGGTCGATGGATCGAAGCACAGCACTTGTTTCCCGGTTTGGGCGGTGACGTAGACGAACTTTCCGTCCTTCGACCAATCGACGTCGCGGGGGGACAGATAGGTCGTCGCGCCCGCCGATGAAAGCAGAAGCGCGGAACACACGAGTAGCTGACTTGAACGTCTCATCTATTCGGCATCTTCAATAACGACTCGGAAGCCCACGTTGAACACCCGCTGGAAGGGGGGGTAGGCCAGCCGGAACGAGCTGGTGGCGCGGCGCGGGCGGTCGCGCCAGGAGCCGCCGCGCACCACTTTCCGCGCGTCGCTCGCGAGGTCGTTTCGGCCGTCGTCGGCGTGGTATGGATAGGGCGCGTAGGAAGAGCGCGTCCATTCGGCGACGTTGCCATGCATGTCGTGGAGCCCCCACGGGTTCGCCGCGAACCCGGCGGTTCCGGCCGGCACCATGACGCCGTCGTTGAACGACATGTCGCGCGGCACGAAGTCGTTGAGCGGGGTTCGGGCCTTCTCCGCGACCGGTTTCGGGTTCACGCCCTTCACGGCGAGCAACGCGATGCTTTGATCGGCCAGGTTGGCGTGTTGCTCGAATCCGGTTTCGCCGAAGAAGAACGGCTGGTCGCTTCCGGCGCGCGCCGCCCACTCCCACTGGGCTTCGGTCGGCAGATTCACCGATCGCCCAATCTGTTCCGACAACCATTTCGTGAAGGCCATGGCGTCGTTCCAGTTCACGCGGATGGCCGGCATGCGCGGTTCGTTGGCGGGGTAACCGGCGTAGATGTGGTCTTTCCACTGCTGGTCGATGACCTCGCTGTGGTGGTCCGGCATGAATTCGCGCAGTTGCTCGTTGGTGATCTCGGTGGTGGACATCCAGAACGGTTTTTTGATTTCCACCACGGCTTGCGGGAACTCATCCTCCGCGCCCGCGACGGAACCCATCACGAACCTGCCGGCGGGGATTCTCGCGAACGTCAGCTTCTGGTCGCCGAACGAGACCTCCTTGATTTCCGCGTCATCCGGATGATCAAGCGGCCATCCATTCAGGCTCAACGCCAAGGGGCGCGTTGTTCCCGCGGGCTTCACGAACGTTGGCCGCGGCTTCAACGGCGGCATCCATTCGATGTCGTCGTTGATCCCGCTAAACCTTTTTTTGTATTCAATGGTGCGCGCGGCGCTTTCGAGCGTTTGGGCGCTGCTGTCGATCTCGGTCCACGTCGCGTGATACGGCACGTTGAGATCGACCCAGGTATAGAGCTGGCGCATCGACGCGTCGTCCACGCGCGCGCCGTGGTGGCCTTTTTCCAGCAGCTGGAACAACGGGCTGGTCGAGGCGTGGTAGTCCATCGGCGTCAGGATGTGCAGATTGCTTTCGGGGCCCGGGCGACGGACGTAGGGGTGTAGCGCCATGTAGGATTTT
This sequence comes from Pontiella desulfatans, assembly GCA_029287275.1. Taxonomy (GTDB): domain Bacteria; phylum Verrucomicrobiota; class Kiritimatiellia; order Kiritimatiellales; family Pontiellaceae; genus Pontiella; species Pontiella desulfatans_A. The sequence continues at coordinate 6 of JARFRL010000209.1, read as the reverse complement.
CCGAAG
>JARFRL010000153.1 GCA_029287275.1 Pontiella desulfatans | reverse complement strand
CGGGTCGCTTCCACGGGCGGAAGAATACGAAGATCCAGTCCTTCGGTATCGTGGTCCTTCAGGTAGACGTTGACCTTTTCGATCAGTTGGGCGTCGTGGGCGCGGTTTTCGTCGAGCCAGAAGATCGCGGGCGATCCGGTGGCGCGGGCGCGGCTGACGGCCAGCTTGACCCAATCTTGAATCGGCGCGTCTTTCACTTGGCAGGCGCGCCAGATGTCGCCCTGCTCCACTTCGTGCGAAATCAACACGTCGCCCTTGGCGTCGACGACGCGGACGGTGCCGTTCGCGGGGACTTCGAAGGTTTTATCGTGCGAACCGTATTCCTCGGCTTTCTGGGCCATGAGGCCGACGTTCGGCACGGTGCCCATGGTGGCGGGATCGAATGCGCCGTTCTTTTTGCAGAAGTCGACGGTTTCGGCGTAGACGCCCGCGTAGCAGCGATCGGGAATGATGAAGTTGGTGTCCTGCTGCTTTCCGTCCTTGTTCCACATCTGACCGGAGGCGCGGATGGCGGCGGGCATGGACGCGTCGATGATGACGTCGCTCGGAACGTGGAGGTTGGTGACGCCCTTGTCGGAATCCACCATGGCGAGATCCGGCGCGGACGCGTAGAGCGCCGCGAGGTCGGCTTCGATCTCGGCCTTCTTTTCCTCGGGTAGGTTCTCGATCTTGGCGTACAGATCGCCGATGCCGTTTTTGACGTCGACGCCGAGTTCCGGGTATTTTTCCAGAACGTCTTTATAGAACACGGAAACGCAGTGGCCGAAGATGATCGGGTCCGAGACCTTCATCATGGTGGCTTTCATATGCAGCGAGAACAGCGTGCCGGCTTCTTTGGTCGCGCCGACCTGCTCCGAGAGGAACGCTTCGAGCGCCTTGGCGCTCATGAACGTGCCGTCGATCACCTCGCCTTGTTTAAGCGCGAGTCCGTCTTTCAACGTGGTCGTGGTTCCATCCTCGGCGATCAGCTCGATCTTCGCGGTGGTGGCTTCGGGAATCGTGACCGACTTTTCGTTGCCGAAGAAATCGTTCGCGGACATGCTGGAGACGACCGACTTGGAATCGGCCGACCACGCGCCCATGCGATGCGGGTTGTTTTTGGCGTATTGTTTAACGGCCGCGGCGGCGCGGCGGTCGGAGTTGCCCTCGCGCAGCACCGGGTTCACGGCGGAGCCTTTAATCTTGTCGTATCGCGGCGTGGCGGCCGGGTCGTCATATTCCGGCAACGCGTAGCCGAGCGCCTGAAGCTCCGCGATCGCGGCTTTCATCTGCGGAATCGACGCGGAAATGTTCGGCAGCTTGATGATGTTGGCTTCCGGCGTTTTCGCGAGCTCGCCCAGTTCGGTCAGCGCGTCGCCCACTTTTTGCTCCTCCGTCAAACATTCCGGAAAGACCGCGAGGATACGGCCCGCGAGGGAAATATCGCGCGTTTCGACGGCCACGCCCGCGGCGGCGGTGTAGGCCGAGATGATGGGAAGGAGGGATCGGGTCGCCAGCGCGGGCGCCTCGTCGGTGATGGTGTAAATGATCTTGGCTTTGTCGCTCATGTTGTTTTTCCAGTTATGCGGATTACGTCTCAAATAGAGCCGAAGTGTCTATGGGAATAGAGGCTTTTTGTCAAGGCGGGGGGGCGGATCCCTCGGCCGCGCTCAACTTCGCGAGGTGTTCCTTCGCTTCCTCGTGACCTTCTTTCGCCGCCTTTTGGAACCACTCGATCGCCACGGCGCGGTTGGTTTCAACGCCATGGCCGTTGAGGTGCATGAGACCGAGCCAGTTCATGGAATATTCATTGCCCGCGCCCGCCGCTTTCACGAACCACTCCATCGCCAGCGCGTAATCCAGCTCGACGCCCTCGCCCTTGTAATAGCACTCCGCGAGGCTGTCCTCCGCGTGATGATGGCCCTGCTCCGCCGCCAACCGGAACCATTTGACCCCTTCTTCTTGGTCGCGCTCCACGCCAACGCCGTCTTTATGGCAATAACCCAGTCCGTTCTGAGCGCGGGCGTATCCCTTTTCCGCCGCGGCCGTGTACCACCGGACGGCCTCCACC
>JARFRL010000104.1 GCA_029287275.1 Pontiella desulfatans | reverse complement strand
TAGCCCTATCGTACGTTGGCTCGTTGGCGTCGGTCTTTTTAATCTTAGCGCTGTAAAACCACCAGCCTCCACCGGCCAACACCGCCAGCACCATGATCCATTTGATAGTCTTTTTCATAAGTTATTCGCCTTGTTCCGTGTGCCAAACGCTCCAACCCAACGCGTTTTTCCACCGCGCCTGCTCGATTTCAGAAGTCCGCCTGCGTTGCAGATGGGTTTTTCCCTGATTGATCAGATTGCTTTCAATGATGTCCCAGTCCTCGTAGGAAAGAAGCCCCTGCTTGTATTTGGCGGTGGAGATTTCGGCGCGTAGCAGTTCGGCGTCGTAGAGCTCTTTCTGCACCGCTTCGTTTTCGACCGCGTCGGTGAAGAGGTTCCAGCGTTGCTTCAAGGTGGCGAGCAGCGTGTTCGCGGTGTCGAGCAAATCCATTTCCGATTGAATGATTTTCTCTTTCTGCGCGGCGACCTGGCTGTTGAGTCGGTTGCCGGTGTAGATGGGCATCGTCGCGTTCAGGCTCACGCCCCAGCTCGCGTCGTATTTCGCGAACCATCGGTCGGCGTTCTGGTCGCCAACGCCCGCGCTGGCGCGGAAATCGATTTGGGGGAAGCGCGCGCTACGGGTCACTTTCAGCCCTTGCTTCGAGGCCTCGACCTGGGTGGTCGCGATGCCGTAGGTCGGGGTTTGCCTCATCAGGCCCGTCAGATCAACGAGTTCCTCCGGCTCGCCCGCGTTCAAATCGCCCGCGGCGCCCGGCGCCGGATCCATGGAACCCATGGCCGCCGCGAGGTTGCGCAAGGCGTATTCCAGCGAACGCCGCGCCTCGCGGACCTCGAAGTGGGATTGCGAGTATTGCGCCTTGCTGCGCGCCAACGAGCCGGCGTTCTCGCGGCCGCCGTCGAACCGCAGCTGAATCAGGCGAACGTTGTTGCCGCGGCGCTCTTCGATCCGCTCCGTTAGATCAACCAAATCCTGAGCGTACAGCACGTCGATGAAGGCCAGGCGCGTCCGAAGCTCCACGTCGGAAAGCGTTTCGCGATATTGTTCGTTGCCAATGTCGAGCTGCGCGAGCGCCCGTTTTCGCGCGGCGATGTTTCCACCGCCGGAAAACAGATCCTGGCTCAAAGACAAATCCGCGCCGGATCCCTCCGTATCGAACCAGTTGTTGGCGACCTCCCGTTGCCCGCGGTTGGCGCTGGCGCTGGCGCTGATCTGCGGCAGAAAGCCCGCGCTGGCCGACGCCACGCCGTATTCCAGCTCGCGTACCGCGGCCCGGGCCGCGACCAGATCCGGATTACGCGCCTTCGCGCGCTCGAGACAGCGCGCCCACGTTAGATATTGATTGGTTTGCGACAGCGAAGCGGACGCGACGAACAACGCGATGAGGACAAGTCTGACTTTCATTGATTCTCCCGTGAAAGCGATATAACCGATCTAACGGAAAACTTATTGCACGGAACGTCAAAAAAGTCTCCAAGAATCCTCAAGGTCTTGGCGTCAGCGCAACTTCGCTCGGACACGGTAAAAACGATTCGATTCCGCGGCCAGAAGATTGGTGGAAAAGCTCGGGTGCCCGCCGACGAACCAGTCCGTCGCGGCGGTCCAAACGTCATTCGTCAGATTGTCGTTTCGCTCCACTTGGTAGACCCGATTGGTCGAGCTGGAGAACTCCAGATCCGCGCCATTGAAGAACGGCCCCAGCGCGAGATACGAGACGCCGTTGGTCGGCAGCGTGTCCGCCAGCCACTCTTGATAGTTGGAAAACGTGTCCGAATCAGGATCCGCGGCGGGATCCGAAACGCCATGCTCCGCCTCCCACCAATCCGGCAGACCGTTCATGTCGGAGTCGTAGTCCACGATCACCGATTTGATCCAGTTCACGTAGTGCGTCGTTCCGACCGCGAAGTTGCCGGTATAGTTCGGCCCCGCTCCAAGCCGGTTGGCCAAGGTTCCAACCAGCTTCCACGTCCCGCCGTCATTGAAAAAAACACCGCTGCCCGAATCCTTGTCGTTGCAGCCCGCCTCGCGCGCGGTGCCACCGTTGCCGGACGTGCCGGATATGCTGAAATCGAAACCCTGGCTGTCATTGACGATCAACGATCCATCGATCTTGTTGGTCCCCCAACGCCTGACGCGCGCGCCGCTGCGGTCTTCGGTGAAATACCCGCTGAATTTGTTCCTAACGACGTCGCCCGGATAACCATGGCCCACGATCATGATCTCGGTGTTCAGCGGAATCGCGTCGTGAAGCGGATAGTACCCCGGAAAGGGCTTGTCGAAACGAACGAGCGCCAAATCGGCCGTTGGATTGTCGTCCGGATCCTCCGCCCGCGCGTGCTTCACGAATTCTTGCTGCGTGTAAACCTCGCCGTTCACGCTGATCGTCGCGGAGCTCACGGCGACGTGGCCCGCCGTGAGGATCCAGTAATGGTCCACCGCGACCGACGACGCGCCGTTGTATTCATGCGCGTGATCCCAGTTGAAGGAATAGCCGGAATTGGTGGGCGAAACCTCGCCTGTAGACAAATCATTCAACGCGATCGGGAACGCCCGCGGCGCGATCAACATCAATAGGAGTATGCCTGCTCTTTTCATCAACTTCAAATAGGTTGACCACATGAACCGTGAAACATCCAAAATAAATAGCGATTTATACT
>JARFRL010000028.1 GCA_029287275.1 Pontiella desulfatans | reverse complement strand
TTCAAAGACGATACCGCCGCGAGCGCGGCGTTCGACTGCAGCCTGCTTCGGTTGATCAGTGGCAGCGAGGATCCCGCCAACGGCGCGACGAACATCATCACGGCTCCCATAGGAAGCACCGAAACCATTCGGGCCAAGCTGACCTATGATTCGGTGGCTCAAACGGTGAATGTCGTTTTCGACAAAAACTATACCGGCGGAACGTTTACCCCCGATCAGGACATGGGCACGGTGAGTACGGTTCTTCCAGACACAACCAGCATGTGGGAAGGGGCTCCGGTGCGGGTCTATGTCGGCGGTGGTGAAGGCACGATCGTGAAAGACTTCGAGATCGTGGTGACCCGCGCGGCCCAGCCGACCTTTGAAATTCAGACGGCGGACTTCGTATCCGGCGTCGGATCGATTTTCACTTGGGAAGGCGCGTTCGGACACACCTATGACGTGCGATACACCACCAACCTGGTCACCGGACCGTGGTTCACGGATCCGTCTCTCGGCGCCTCGGATATATATTCCGACGGCGGCGCGGTGTCGGCGACATCGACCGTGGATGGCGCCGCGATCTTCTATCAGATCCTTTCACGATAAAGCGATGAACACGGTCTATGAACGTGGCGAAAATCATGAGAAGCGCGTAAGAGAAACCCGGCCCGTCCGGAATGGTTAACAATTCCGGCCCGAATCGTTCTCGAATCGGGCCGGGGCAGCAAAGGAAAAGACTATGATGCGAAATATGATTGCTGGAATTTCCGTCGCGGTGCTCTTGATCCCATCCGGATTCGCCCAAACAGGCAACGATGTCGTCCTGCAAAGCGCGGTCGAGGAGGTTAAGTCCGTTCCGCGCGACACGGCTTACCTATTTGATGACGCCGTCAAATACGTCAAGGACGACGCGGTGGCCGCGGCGGATGGCGTTAAATCGATCTTCGATGAAGAAAGCGCCCATTCCAAAGCGCGGAAAGAGGGCGAACGGGTCGTCAAAAACGCCTGGGACTCCGCCAACGACATCCTGTTTCGCTCCTACAAGGTCAGCGACAGAGTTGGTGATTTGCTTCAGGCCTACGCGACGGACAAAACCGCGGCCTCGATGGACGTGTCCGCTTTTTTCAGAAGCATCGAGTTCCCAGAAGGAACCGTGGCTCGCTATCTGCCGGAATTCCAGAGCCTGTTCGTGCATCAGACGATGGAAAACCAGTCGGCCATTGAAGACGTGCTGGCCAGCTATCAGCGCGCGCGGAAAAACCTCATGGGCCGTCAGGTCGAAATCGAAGTCAAATTCATCGAGGTCAGCGAGAGCACGTTCGACGAACTGGGCTTTGAATGGACCTTCGAAGGCAAAGGCGAGAGAGGCGATGATCTGCGGATTTTCGACGATCTTTATCTCCCGGCCCCGCAAGATCTGCTCACCAGCGGGTTGCGCGGCGCGGCGCAAGCTTTAGGCGGCGGACCGGCCGCGGGCACGCTGGGTCTCGCCAAAACCGCCGGTTCGCTTCAATGGTCGCTGGTGATTAGCGCGTTGGAGCGGTCGGATGACAGCGACGTTCTTTCCGCTCCGCGGGTGGTCACGCATAGCCATGAGACCGCGATTATTCGGGTTGGCGAGGAGCGGATGATTCCAAAGTCTTTCGAGGCCGTTACTCAGAACACCAGCCCCTTCGTCCAGAACGCCGATTGGGAACTGGAATTGATGGGCGTCCAGATGGAAGTGACCCCCGAGATTCGCGCCGACGGACTGATCGACCTGGAGCTTGATTCCAAAATCCTCGATATTATCGGTTACGACACGTATCAAATCACCCCCGCATACATCGCCAGTCTTGGCGCGACCTCGATCTCGGGTGGCAACACGTTGACGGACATTACCCAGGTCAACGCGTCATTGCCCTTTTTACGGATTCGCGCGCTGGAAACCCGCGTGACCGTGGCGGACGGCAACACCATCGCCATGGGTGGATTGATCTATGACAAGCTTGAAACCTTCAGCGACAAGGTTCCCGTCCTCGGAAGCATTCCGTGGCTCGGCCGCCTGTTCCGTTCCGAGGGAGAGCGCAGCATAAAGCGCAATCTAATGATTTTCGTAACCGCCACGCAGGTGGATACGCATGGCCGAAGATCCGCGGATATGGTCTTGAAAAAATAATCTTTGATATTAATTGAGGAAAACCCCATGCGAAAAAAACTGAACCTCATTACCACCTGCGCCCTGATGGCCGGGTTCGTGTTCGCCCAGCAAGGATTCGACGGCGTGGACGACATCATGAACGAATTGATGAATTACACGGAAGAGCCGGCCCCCGAGGCTGAAAAAGCGGCCTCGCCGGCACCCGCCGTTTCCTCCGAAACCCCGCCGAAGACGGAAAAACAGCCCGCGCCCATCGGGAAACAAGACGAGGCCCCGCCCGCGCGTGAGAACGCCGCTTCCACCGCGCCGGTTGAAAAGAACCCCGTTCCGTCCCGCGTCGAGGACTCCGCGGCGAGGGTCGATTCCTCCGCTCCGATCGAGAAAGAGCCCGAGATGCCCAGCGAAGAGGACATCCGGGCGTTGGCCGCCGCCGCGAACATGACCTTCGACGAGATCTTGCTCCTTATAGATCAGGCCAACCAAGGCCAGCAGGAGGCTCTCGACGCCTTGCGGGCGCTTGCCGAGCTCATTGAAAACGATCCGGAACTGGCCGACAGAACGAATCTGCTGACGTGGCTTAAAAACGCGCCGGGAGCCTCTTGGACATGGGTGAAAAACACGTCCGCGGCCACCGGGGCGCTCATCAAAAAAACGCCGGAGGCCACGCGGGAGTATCTGGAGCGGTTGCGGAAAGATCGCGACCAGCGGAAACGGCTGGACAGCGATCATAAGACGGCCAAAACCGATGGGTTGAGCGCGGTGGACGCCGCTTGGTCGACGGATCTGGTGCTCAGGACGTACGAACTGGTCGCCAACGCCGGCGAGAGAATGCGACTGAGTGGCGTGACCAGCGCCGTGGATGTCGAGAGTCTGTTCTCGGTGGTGGATTTTCCGAAAGGGGCGTCGGCGATTTATCAACCGGAAACCGGAACAATGTATGTCAACAACACGCTGGAAAACCTCGCGGTGTTGGAAACGATGCTGGAGACCATGGGGATTCTCAAGGGGTACGGCAACGCGGAGCAGGTTGAAATCGAAGCGAAGTTCATCGAGGTCTCGGAAGGCACCCTTGAGGAACTCGGCTTCCAATGGAACTTTGAACCGGATCCATATCCCATTGGAAACAGCGATTATACATTCAGCGACGGACCCGACGGGGTTTTCGCTGAATCGCTACGCGGCAGTCCCCCTAACAGCACGCTACCTTTTGACCGCAAGATCGACCTTGGAGACGGCGCCGTCTCCGCCGGCGGCGATTGGAGCACGTTCCGTTTCGTGGACACCTTCAACACGGAGCCGTCCAGCATGAAGGTCAAAAACCAAGGTGGAAACACATTCGAGGTGCTGATCACCGCGCTCGACCAAAACACCGGCGCCGATGTCCTTTCCGCCCCGCGTATTCTGACCCGCAACGGCGAGGAGGCCACCATTCAGGTCGGCGACATACACTACTTCCCCGAGGTGTACGAAGGCGACGGCAACCAGTCAACGATCGTCAATGTCTCCTATGAGGACTTCACGGAAACCCTGTTGGGCGTTGAGCTGACCGTGACGCCGAAAGTGACCGCGGACCGAGATATCATGATCCAGCTGAATCCGCGCATCAGCGAACTCGTCGGATGGCAGACCTACCAGCTCGCGCCGGCCGACTCTCTGTACAACCACCGGCAGTTGGATAACAACAACCGGTACACGCATGATCCGATCATCGCCAACCTGCCGATTTTAAAAAGGCGGGAAATCCAAACACAAGTGACGATGGCCGACGGAAGCACCATCGGAATGGGCGGACTGATCAACGAAAAGGTCGAGGAGTTTGATGACCGGGTGCCTCTATTCGGGAGTCTCCCGTTGGTGGGCCGTCTGTTCCGCAACGAAGGCGAACGCGTGGTGAAGCGCAATTTGCTGATGTTCGTAACCGCGAAAATCGTCGATCCGAACGGGCGAGTCGATTCGTCGCGGTCCGTGGAGTAACGGGGAATGATCTCCTCTCGCTTGGCGCGCGGGACTCGGAACTGAAAATTCGCGGCGAATAAATGGGATGCGATCGAACCGTTGTCGACTGATTAACATAGGATTTGGATGTGCGAACGATGAAAATAAATCTGCTTCTGGCTGTTTTTTCCGCGAGTACCCTCATGGCTTACGCCGAACTTTCGGCCGACGAGTTGAAAGTATTCAAGAACGAATTGGAGATCGCGGGAGTGCGCGCCGAAACCTGGAAAGGGGAGGATCGAAGTAAATTCGAACGCCTTGGGGTGAATACCTTTCAAAGCAACGACGACCCGAATAATTATGACATGAGCAGGTTCCGTCTTCGCCTCGTCGTCGAGCTGACCGACAAGGATGACATCACCTATCTCGCGAAATTCACGGGTCAAGCGCCGGAGGACTATGACAGCGAGTATCTAGGCGAGGATTACTGGGGTCTCTACATGGCCCATGGTGATCTTGAACGGTTGAAAATATCCGGATATATCGTTCAGTATGGCATCATGGACGGCGAGACCTTCATCGCTCTCGCGGAGGAGGAGAAAAAATCCAAAGAGATGCTGGAGCGGGTGCGGGAGCGAACAACCAAGCTGTTTCCAAACAAGGTTTATCTCAGGCACTATTATATATATACCAAAACGGGATTTGGGTCCACGGAGTCCACGCCCGTCAACATTCGGCTCGTGAAAGAATGAACTTTCGCCGAAAAACATATCAGATCGTTTTTGGCGTC
>JARFRL010000428.1 GCA_029287275.1 Pontiella desulfatans | reverse complement strand
GCAATCTTTTGAGAATTTTCCGGTTGCCATAGCGAGGAGGAAACACCTGTTCCCATTCCGAACACAGCAGTGAAGGGCCTCAGCGGCGATGGTACTAGGGGGTAGACCCTGGGAGAGTAGCACGCAGCCGGTTTTATTTTTTCAACCTTGGAATCCTTGTGATTCCAAGGTTTTTTTTGGTTTACGCGATTTCTTCTTCGATCAATAAGCGAGTTTCGCGAATCAAAATCCTCTCTACTAATTAGATCATTTCGTGATTCCGTTCGCGGGTTTAATTCGTGTAACTTCTTCACAACTGCAATTTAAACGCCCTTTTAAGAGCATGAGGAGCGACATCGTGAAGCCAGTAATGATTCATATTCTATGTCTTTGTTTCCTCGGCGTGATATCCGTCCGCGCGGAGTTTCGCATTTGGGAAAGCACCCGAGGCGACGTGTGGGAGGGGGAGTTCGTGACGATGAATGGTGGATTGGTCGTCGTGCGCGATCAATCTGGAAACAAAACCGAACTCAAGCCCGAAGCGCTTTGTCCCGCTGATCTCGAGTATTTGGAAAAAATGGTTCCGCCAAAAGTGAACATTAGCGTATCCAAAACAACCGATAGCGCGGGTGCCAGTGGTTCTCAGGAACGGGTGAAGTGTCTGGCCACCCTTCGCCAGGTTGATACCAAACCCTACTCCGGTGAATTGACCTTGGTTTTGGTGATCATGGCCGAGGATATCCGCACCGGCGCGATGTCGATCTCGAGCAAGACCGAAGAGGGTTTCACATTGCCGGCCAACCGCGGGGAGGCGTTGGAATTCGCGAGCAAAAGCGCTCAATTTTACAAGCGATCTCAAAAAGGGGGGCGCGCCTATTCAGGTTATTTGGTCGTTGTCTGGGATCGATTCGGCAATCCAATCGCCGTTGAGTCGAATCGCGCCGCGTATGAAGAGAAGGCCACCTCGCTCGCATCGGTCGGTTTGAAAAACAGAAAACGTTGGAACTGAATCATGAAACTTGTTCTCGCCACGCGCAACGCCCACAAGCTCGAGGAAATCCGCGCGATTTTTGATTTTAAAGGCATGGAGGTTCTGTCCGCGTTTGATTTCCCAGATGTTCCCGACGTGGTGGAAGACCGCGACACGCTTGAAGGAAACGCGGAGAAAAAGGCGGTGGAAATCGCGTTGGCCACCGGCTGTTGGTCTATGGCCGACGACTCGGGGTTGGAGGTCGCCGCGTTGGGCGGGGCGCCGGGGGTTTATTCGGCGCGATATGCCGGCGAGGCGTGTTCGTACGCGGCCAACAATGAAAAACTGTTGAAGGAGCTCGCGGGCGAAACCGATCGTTCGGCGCGTTTTCGCACGGTGCTCGCGCTCTCGAATCCAGCCGGCGACGTCCGGACGTTGGAGGGCGCTTGTCAGGGCCGGATCATTGAATCCCCGCGCGGCGGCAACGGTTTCGGATACGATCCGCTGTTCGTTCCGAAAGGGTATTCGGAAACGTTCGCCGAACTGGACGCCTCGGTTAAAAACGTGATTTCCCACAGAGCCGTCGCCCTTGAGGCCGCGCGGTTGGAATGGGCCGAGCTTTTGTCTGCCGGTTAGCGTGCAATTTTTCACGGTCGAGTCCGTTTTTTGCTGCGTAACTAAGGAAAAGGAGACAGAACATGAAAACGAACGCCACGCTTCCCGCCCTTATAGCCGTCTTGGTTTTATCCGTCACGCAGGTCCGCGCCGAATCACGCGTCTGGACCGATAATAAAGGAACGACGATCGAGGCCGAGCATGTGCGAACGCTGAGCGATAAAGTCGTTCTTAAAAAAGGGGATGGTTCGGAGATGCAAGTTTCGCTCGACACCCTCAGCGAGCGCGATCGACGCTACGCCATTCTCCAGACCCCGCCGCGTATCGATATCAGCGTGGCCGCCAAAACAGATCGCGATAACAAGGGCTACTCCCGCGGCTACGGTGGCGGTTTGCAGGTGCAAACGGAAACGGTCGACGTTGAAGTCACCTTGAAAAAGTCGAGTTCACAGCCCTACGAAGCGCCTTTGAGAGCGGAGGTGTACGTGATTGGGAGTCCGGAGCAGAAGGATGGATACGCCATTCTCGATAAAAAAACGACGCGGTTCAATTTCCTCGCGGAGAAAGACTACGAACACGATTTCTCATCTGGAACCATCACGCTCAAGCAGGTTGAGTCTGGAAAGCAGTCCGGGGTCGAGTACAAGGGCTACCTCGTGGTCGTCCGCGACAAGACGGGTGATGTGATCGCGATGAAATGCAGCAAGCTGGAGTTTGAAAAGAACGCGGAGGCGCTTTTGGCGGGGGAAAAGGGAACCCTGTTCGATGGCGATTTCAATCAGCTCGATAAAAGCGCGAAAACAGCGAAGCCTGAGACGCGGAGGAAGCGACCGTTTCCGGGGCGCGCCTTCTAGCCGCGGCCGTTAATCTTTCAGGGGCGATCTTCGGATCGCCCCTTTTCTTTGGTCAATTCGCTCTGAATGATTGCCCAACGTCCCGCGGCCGTCTATATTCCGTTCTTTCGCGAAATGATTTTAGGAGATGGATATGATCACGGCAATAAGCCCGATTGACGGGCGCTACGCGTCGAAGGTGACGGAGCTCACCGAATGTTTTTCAGAATACGCCCTGGTGCGCGCCCGCGTCCGCGTGGAAGTTCTGTGGCTCATGGCCTTGTGCGCCGAGCAGGGAATCCCCGAGTGCCGCGCGCTGACCGCCGCGGAGGAATCCCTGCTACTGGGCCTCGTTGACGACTTCACGCCCCAAGAGGCCGAAAAGGTCAAGGAGATCGAGCGCGTCACCAATCACGATGTCAAAGCCGTCGAGTACTACCTCAAGCAAAAGATCGAAGGCTCTTCGCTGGAGGAGCTTGGCGAGTTCCTTCACTTCGCCTGCACGTCCGAGGACATCAACAACCTTTCGCACGCGTTGATGCTTCAGAGCGGCTTGGGGGCGCTGTTGCCGCGCCAACAGGAAGTCATCGATCAGCTTAAGGCGTTCGCCGCGGAGTGGAAAGCCGTTCCGATGCTCGCCCGCACGCACGGACAGACCGCGTCGCCAACCACCATCGGCAAAGAGCTCGCGGTTTTCGCCGACCGGCTCGCGGCCCAGAAACGGAAAGTTGAAGCCGTCGAGATTTTCGGAAAGCTCAACGGCGCGGTCGGAAATTTCAACGCGCATCTTTCCGCCTATCCCGACGTTGATTGGCCCGCGCTCGCGAAGGGCGTCATCGAAGACCAACTTGGACTCAAGCAGAACCTGTTCACCACCCAAATCGAACCGCACGACTACATGGCGGAACTGTTCGACGCGATCAGCCGCTTCAACACGATCCTGCTGGACCTCGACCGCGATATCTGGACCTACATCTCCATGGCCTATTTCGGTCAGAAGACGGTCAAAGGGGAGGTCGGATCCTCCACCATGCCGCACAAGGTCAACCCGATCGATTTCGAAAACTCCGAAGGCAACCTGGGGTTGGCCAACGCCATTTTCGGGCACCTGTCCGCGAAACTCCCCATCTCGCGGCTTCAGCGCGATCTGACCGACTCGACCGTGCTGCGAAACATGGGCGTCGGGTTTGGCTACAGCATGATCGCCTATCTCTCCACGCTCAAGGGCCTCGGCAAACTCAAGCTGCGCGAGGACGTTCTCGCGGGCGATCTCGACAACGCGTGGGAAGTGCTGGCCGAACCGATTC
>JARFRL010000057.1 GCA_029287275.1 Pontiella desulfatans | reverse complement strand
CTTTTTTCTTGTAACTTTCGGCGAGCTGTTGAGAATCGATCTCAACAACCCGCAAAGGAGTTCCCTATGATTGGAAAGCTTGCCATCGTCCTCGTCACGCTCGCCGCCTGCTCCGCGACCGCGGAAGAGGTTTCCCTCGAGAAAGATCTGATGCCGCTGTTCCAGCGCTCCTGCGGCACCTGCCACGCGCCCGACAGCGGCGTGCGCGGCGCGATCAAGGACGGCGCGTTCTTCAACGCCAAATCGGACATCCTGAGCAAAGTCGGCACGTTCATCATCGCCGAGAAACCGGAGGAGAGCGGATTGGTCAAGGTGGTGGACCAGACCCGGAAATTCGGAAAAAGACAACTGGTGATGCCGCCGCCGAAATCCGACGATCCCAAGTGGTCCAAGGAAGAGATCGAGCTGTTCAAGGCGTGGATCAAAGCCGGCGCCAAGGACAACTAAGCGTTACCAGCCGAAAAACTCCGCGGCGGCCCCTTCGACGGTCTCATGCGTTTCGGCGACGAAGCGGTGGGCCTGAATGCCCGCGGCACGCGCGGCCGCGATGTTTTCCGGCAGGTCGTCGATGAAGAAACACTGATCGCCGGGCGCGCCCAACTTCTCCAGCACCATTTCATAGATGCGCGGATCGGGTTTGCGGACGCCCATCTCGTACGACATGAAAAGCCCGGTCGCGCCGTCGAAAAAGCCCTTCCAATTTTTCTCGATGGCGCGAATGTGATAGTGGGCGATGTTGCTGAGCGTGTAGACCCCGACGTCGGAAGCCGCCGCCTTTTCGAACAAGCCGCGCCCTTTTTCATTCACGCTGAAAAGCTCCTGCCAAATTTCATGCAGACTGTCCGTGGTCCAATTCAGCCCTTTGGCCTCGTTGAGATACGCCACGTAATCCTCTTCGCCGAGCAAGCCCTTCTCCACCTTGACGTACATCTCCTCGTCAAGGTCGGTCTGCGGACCGAGCGGCCGCCCCGAATGCGCCGCGTACGCCGCCAGCAGTTCCTGAAAATCAAAGTTGGTCAGCACGTTTCCGATATCGAATAGAAAATATTTCATGCGGGCACGCTTCCAGACCGCGGCGCGATCCGCAATCTCAATCCGCGGGAAACGATTTTTTCCCGCGGGCGATGGTTTAGAACGTTTCGTTGTCGCCGAGGTAGCGCCATTGCCCGTCGGGCAGGTTTCCGAGCATCACCTTGCCGATTCGGATGCGTTTGAGGCCAACGACTTTCAAATCCACCAGTTCGCACATGCGGCGGATCTGCCGCTTCTTGCCCTCCCGCAGAATGAAGCGCAGCTGATCCTGGTTCTGCCACGATACCTTCGCGGGCTTCAGCGCCTTGCCGTCCAGCTCCAGACCATGGTTCAACAGCTTGAGCCCCTCGGCGGAGAGCGACCCTTTCACGCGGACGAGGTATTCCTTGTCCACGTCCGAGTCCTCGCCAATGATCCGACGGGCGACGCGCCCGTCCTGCGTCAGCACCAGCAGCCCGTTGGAGTCGATGTCCAACCGCCCCGCGGGCGCGAGTCCCCTCAATTGCGCGGGATGGAAGGTCCGGCCGGAGCGATCCTCGCTCCACCGGTTATCCTTCGTCAGCAGATCCACCGCGGGCGGATGCCCGTCCTCCGGCTGCGCGGAAACATAGCCGATCGTTTTATTCAGCAGAAACGTCGCCTGCATCGCCTGGCGCTTCCGCCCGGCCTCCGCCAGCTCGATCTCCGCGTCCGGCGCGACCTTCGAGCCCAACTCCGAAACCACCTCGCCGTCGACGATCACCAATCCGCGCTCGATATACCGATCCGCCTCGCGCCGCGAGCACATGCCGCGGCTCGCCATTATTTTTGAAATGCGTTGTTTTTCCATAGCCTCGGGAGTGTTAACCACGCGGACCGGAAGATCACGAAGGAACCGAAGAAATATCCCGCGCCCGACCAAACGAAGGCGGAAACGTGGAGCCGACCTCCCCGTCGCCCACTCCGCGTGGCATGGGCGTCCCGCCCATGTTTCCCGAACGAGACGCCCGCTCCATCACGACCGCGGCGGGCAGCAACGAATGTAGGAAAAACAACGAATCGGGTGCGGAAGACCTTATTCGCTGCTTTCCATTCATTCGTTGCCACACCTCGACGCAGACAGTGGGGTCAGCCTGACAGTGGGGTCAGCCTGTGACAGTGGGGTCAGCCTGTGATTTTTAGAATTTCTTGTTTAAACACATCCCATTCAGCTCCGGGGTGATCATAAAATCTCATGGCCCGGCTGACGGTCGTATAGTGCCCCATTTGCAATACGTCAGCAACCCATGCCGCGGAAACGGGATAGTGATAACGAATATAACCGGCGATGATCTGCTTCCGTTCATCCCCTTTCTTCATCGATAAAAGATCACCTGAAGAAAGACCTAAAACTTTCAAACACCGCTCAACCACCTTCAAAGCCGACGATTCACCGAGTTCCCGACGTTGGT
Organism: Pontiella desulfatans; assembly: GCA_029287275.1. Lineage (GTDB taxonomy): Bacteria > Verrucomicrobiota > Kiritimatiellia > Kiritimatiellales > Pontiellaceae > Pontiella > Pontiella desulfatans_A. Next base: position 979 of record JARFRL010000057.1, on the reverse strand, counting down.
TCAGGTCATGCGCATGCCGTAACGCCTCAGGATCAGCATCCCTAAGGCACTCCAACATTCGGTCACGGAACGATTGATTGCCATGAATCCAGCCCCGCTCCATGCGCTCCCATTCCGAGCGTTCAGGAGAGCCCGCTTTAGCTCGGAGCAAAGAGCGCTGCCGAAGAGTCATATATTCAGAAAACGCAAGGCGTCCCGCAGGCGTATCGCGCGGGATGCCACACGCGCCAAGTAAATCCTCCGCGCGAAGCCATTTCGGCCTTTCGGAAGGCGGGGATATATACTGAACAAAACTGCTCCACGGCCACTTTGAAAGCTCCCCCGGCTTAATCAGACCGGCCTCCGCCGGATTCAGATGAATATAATCACCTACCGCTCTGAAGTAACGACCATCCTCATCATCAATGACTTTAGCTTTATAACGGCCCTGAAACAAATGTCCCCAAAGTTTATGTCGCGCGTTGTACCGCTGCGTAAAGGTTGCCTGCAGCCATTTCATCGCGCTGACAAGATTACCCGCGGGAGTTTCCAGAAGTAGGTGGTAATGATTACTCATCAGACACCAGGCATGAACGACCGTCTGATTGCGCGAACACATCTCGCCAAGAGTTTTCGTGAAAAGATCCGCGTCTTCCTGACTATGGAAGATGGTCTGGCTGTGATTACCACGACACATGACGTGATAACGCGCTCCCTCATATTCAACTCTTAACGCCCGAGCCATAAACATCAAAATAGAAGCTCATGCAAAAGAGATCAACCAGAAATTCTAAATTTCACAGGCTGACCCCTTTTCTCGACTTAACAAACGAAGCTTCAAACTAATGATGCGCGGCACGCACGTGAACAAGGTCCGCGTCGCGATCGCCCGCGAACTCTCCTCCTATATCTGGGATATCGCGCGTCTGGTCGACTAATTGATAGCTCCCGCGAATCGTCATTCATTCCACACGGAGGAAAACCACGCTTTTAAATAATT
>JARFRL010000334.1 GCA_029287275.1 Pontiella desulfatans | reverse complement strand
TCGTAGTCTCCTTCCAACGGATTCACCGGCGCCATCCAATCCATCACCATTTGTTTGTTGTTCGCCGACGCCAACATCATGTTCGGAGACATCGCGCAGGTGTCGCGCGCCCAATAACACGCCACGTTGAACAGGGCGTATTCCGGTAGTTTGGAAACGACTTCCTCCAGGCGCTTCCTGATCGTGTAGCCCGTCATTCGGCTATACGGCGTGTCGCCAATGGTCGCCGGGCCGAAGTGAACGATGAAGCAAACTTTTTCGCCTTTCGCCCGCGACCCCACAAAGTCGATGTCGACGTCGAAACCAATGGGAATGCTTTCGCTCGCGTCCTCGCGCGTTCCAGCCATTGGCATCGCGATCATCGCGACGGGTGGAACGTGAACATCGACGGGTTTGATCGTGGTGATGGGCGCGGGCCTCGGTTGAACCCTCGGGGTGGGCGGTTTTCTCGCGGACGCCGTTTGGGGCGGGCGGAATCGAATCGGGATATTGGGCCGCTCGCGGCGAGCCCGCGTGGCGAGGAACTCCGGGGGAGGCTCGACCAGAAATTTAACCGCGACGAATCCCGTGGCGACGATCAACAGCGCGACGTGGAAGGCGAGGGTGAGGAGCAACGCGCTGGATTTCGAATGACGGGCGAAGAACCGTTTCATGACTACCTCCGGGGTTGATGTTCATAACCCATACGTTCGTCGCTGCGATTGTCTTCGCGTAAAAAAAACGCTCCGCGGGAAGCGAAGCGTTTTCTCTTTCCGGCAAGCGCGGAAGGTTTAGTTGGTCAGCACCGATTTGCCGGATCCCGCGGCGATCTCGCCGACGATGATGGCGCGTTGCTTGTTGGCCTTGAGAATCTTCATGGTGGCGTCGACGTCCTTCTTGCCGACCATCAGCACGTAGCCGATGCCCATGTTGAAGACGCGGTACATTTCCTCGTGGTCCACTTCGCCTTGTTGCTCGATGAACTCGTAGATGGCCGGCGTCTTCCACGTGGAGCGGTCGAAGACGGCGTCCACGTTTTCGGGCAGCACCCGCGGCACGTTGTCGTAGAGTCCGCCGCCCGTGATATGCGCCATGCCGTGAATGCCCACCTTCTTCATGACCGCCTTCACGGGATGCAGATAGCTCTTGTGAATCGCGAGCAAGGTCTTTTGGAAGGTGGTTTTGGTGCCGGGAACCAGATCGGTCAGCTTTTTGCCGGCGGTCTCGAAGATGACTTTGCGCGCGAGCGAGTATCCGTTGGTTTGCAGCCCCGTGGAAGGCAGGCCGATCAGGACGTCGCCTTTTTTGATTTTCTTGCCGGTGATGAGCTTCTTGCGCTCAACGGTTCCGATGATGGTTCCGACCAGGTCGTATTCGCCGTTCGGGTAGAGGCCGGGCATTTCCGCGGTTTCGCCGCCGAGCAGCGCCGCTCCGTTTTCCTTGCAGGCCTTGCAGAAGCCGCTGACGACGTCCTCGAAAACTTTCGGCTCCAACGCGGCCGCGCCGAGATAGTCGAGGAAGAAGAGGGGCTCCGCGCCTTGCACGAGAATGTCGTTCACGCAGTGGTTCACTAGGTCTTGGCCGACGGTATTATGCACGTTGGCCATGTTCGCGACCTTCAGCTTGGTGCCGACGCCATCCACGCTGCTGACCAGCAGGTTTTCTTTTCCGGGAGATTTGAATAGACCGCCGAACGAGCCGAGTTCGCTCACCACGCCGGAGGTGTTGGTGGCTTTCACTTTTTTACCGATCCGCTTCAGCGAATTCATCATCACATCGATATCCACGCCGGCTTCGGCGTAAGCGGATTTTTTCTTTTCGGCCATATCGCAATCCTCGTCAGTTAAATTTAATCGGGTCAGAATCTATTTCCGAGACGGCGATGTCAACCCCGTTGCCCAGTGCTTTGCGTAGAATCTTCGCGAAAACGGGGAGATACCCGCGTTCGGTGTTGGTGTGTTCGCAGAGAATGACGAGCGAGCCCTTCTGAGTGGCGGCCAGCACGTTGTGGTGGCTCATTTCGCCGGTCAGGAAGCAGTCGGCCTGAACACCTTCAAACGCGCTCGCGCCGGAACCCGCGCACAGCGCGACGGTTTGGATGGGCTCGTCCGCCGCGGGAGAAGCGGTTCGCACCGTCTTGAGTCCAAGATGATGTTTGACGCGTTGAACCAGCGTTCTTAGTTTGACGGGCCTTTTCAGCTCGACCAACCGACCCTGGCCCGCGTCGCTCTCAGCGATGGGATGAAGCACCGAAATCTCGCCATCTCCAACGACGTCGGCCAGCCAGTCGTTCACGCCACCGATCACGGCGTCGAGCGCCGTGTGGGGGGAATAGACCGCGATGTTTTTCTGAATCAGTTTCATCACCACGCGGTCATACGCGTTTTGAGCATCAAGCCGGTTGGAGGGCGTGAAGAGAATGGGGTGATACGCCACGATCAGCTCGACTTTTCCAGCGATGGCTTCGTCCGCCACGGCTTCGGTTAGATCGATCGTCAGCAGGATCTTTTTCACGTTCCGCGGTTTGAGCGGGTTGACCAGCAAACCGACGTTATCCCACTCCTCGGCGAGACTAGGCGGCGCGATTCGTTCGAGCGTGCGTATGGCGAGGTCAAGTTTCATGAGGTTAATATGCACGATGCCGGTTCGCGTTGAAAGGAAATGTCCGGCGGTCTCTCTTGCTTTTTTTCGGCGCGGTTTTAAAATTCTTTCACCTAACCAAGGAGACGACGATGAAGAAATGGAGATGCGAGGTCTGCGGCTACATTCATGACGGGGATGAAGCCTGCGCGACCTGCCCGAAATGCGGGGCGGCCGCGGAAAAATTCACCGAGTTGGACGACACGGCCGCGGGGCTGATCGAGCGTTCGCGCAACACCAACGTGCTGCACGCGCAACTGATTGATCTCGCGCGACAGATCGAGCGCGTGTGCGAAGCCGGAATCAAGGACGCGTTGGATCCGGGATGCGTCAAGGTGTTCGAGCAAAGCCTGGACGCGTCCTACCTGCAAATGAAGCTCTCCATGACGGAGATGCAGGGGCACATGAACAAAGGCAAGTGGGGTTGAAGTTCGTTGTCCCGCCTTTAGGCCGCTCCGCGCGCGAAATCGCCTGAAGGCGGAACTTCATACGGTTACAAAAAACGCCCGAACGCTGTCGCGTCGGGCGTTTTCGATTTCATCGCGGATCGGTTACTTGAGGGCCATCTGGATGAAGATCATCACGAAGAGGGCGACCGTTTCCACGATACCGAGCGTGGTCAGGTAGTTACCAAATCCTTGACCGGTTTCAGCCATGGCGTCGGAGCCGGCGGCGCCGGCTTTACCCTGGAACCAAGCGGACATACCCATCGCGATACCGCCGATGATCCCCGCGCCGAGCACGGCCGGCCACATTACGGCCGCGGTGTCGGCAAGGGCCATTTTGTTGAATGAGAGCAACAGGAGCAATCCGTAGATGGTCTGCGACAGCGGAGCGCCGATGAACACGAGCAGAATGAAGGGAGCCGGTTTGCCTTGCAGATAGCATTTTTTCCACGCGCCGATACCGGCCATGCCGGCGGTTCCGGTGCCAAGCGCGGATCCAATGGCCGCGAACGCGAGCGCCGCGGCTCCGCCAAGCTTAATCATTGCGGGTGCGAGTTCAGGTGCTAGATCTAACATAATATTTCCTCCGGTTGATGAATTCCATGTTGTTAAAGGTTTTCTTTGCTTTTTCTAAAGGGATTGAAGTGCAAGCCGGCCCATTCAACTCCCGCGTGGCTGGAAAATTCAAGTGTGTTGAGTCGAATGCCGTGAACCATCACGCCCATGGCTCCAAGAATGATATTCAGGGCGTGTCCGGCGAAGAGAATCAGCGCGCCGCCAATCGTGAACTTGATGGCTTCTCCTTCGGGGAACGCCATGCCGTTGAACGCCTGGGCAATCGCCAGCGAAGCGGCCCCGACCGCGTACAAACGAACGTATGAGATGATATCCACGAAGTTGTTGATGACGTCCAGAGCGAGCGTGACCAGTCCGAAGTAGGACTTGGTCAAGACCAGGCTCAGGACAATCAGACCGATACCGGTTCCCAGCATGGGAAGCTGCGAAGCGGTGACCCATGTCGGGAGCTCCACGTTCAGCACCATGTTCAGCACCACGCCAAAGAGCATCCACGTGCAGCAGAGCCACCCCAGATCCTGCAGGCAAGCGAAGGAGTTTATCTTGCGAATCAGGTTCCACACATGCGCGATGGAGATGTGAATGGTTCCGATGGAGAAGCAGATGAACATCACGTTCTTGGCCGCGAGATCAGAGTTCCAGCCGCCATCGGCCATCTTGCCGGTCATGTAGTCGCTGCTCAGCGCTTGCATCCAGCCGGGGAGTGAATCGAGGGCGATACCGAAATAGTTTCCGGTTAGCGCTCCGAAGATCACGCAGAACACGCTCATGATCATGAGCAGGTTGAGGCCCGGTTGGGCGCCGGCGTTCCCTTTGGTTTTAAATTTGCCAAACAGGGTCAGACCGATGAAGAGCAAGCCGTATCCCGCGTCTCCAATGATGAACGCGAAAAAGACGCTCAGGAAAATCAGGAACAACGCGCTTACGTCGAGTTCCTTATACCCCGGAACCACGCCAATCATATCGAGCGCGGCTTTAATCGGGGAAACCCATTTGGGGTTTCGCAGCAGCGTCGGGGGTTGGTCCTCGTCCGAAACATCGTCGAACTGAAAGCCCCAGCCAAACTCCGCGGCGGCGGCTTCGATGGCGGCCTCGCTCTCCGCGGGATAAAAACCTTTCAGGTACACGAAGGAGGATTCGCCCCCCATGCCGTCCTGAACCTCCAGATACCGGACGGCGTCGGCGGCTTCACCCACGATTTCGTCGACCAACATTTTGTCGCCCGCGTATTTCTGGAATTCGGCCTCCGTCTCCTCGATCGCCTTTTTGGTTTTCTCGATGTATCGGCTCATCTCGGAATACGACTGATCGGGCACGCGCGCTTCATGCGCGGCGAGGGTGAATTCCTCGCGGGCGACCGCCAGCACGTAGAGCGTCGTTTTGTCGCGGCTGATTTCCGCGATGGCGACGCCTTCCGGAGCCGTGGGAGTCTCTTTGATCGGCAGTTCATACAACTTGGCGACGATGCCGCTTTCGTTGAGCTTCATCAGTTCGCGCGGATCGAACTCGCCGAAGGGCGCGATACGGGCGTACTCGTGTTCAAGGGACTGCAGCGTGTCCTTCAGTTCCTTCTCCTTATGGAGGAGTTCCCAAACACTATCCACGAGCTGATCCGGATTCTTTCCCGTCGGGTCGGTGTCCGGATGGGCGCTGAGCACTTCCCGGGCGCGCTGGACGTATTGCAGGTGATTGCGGGCCTTTTCAAGCGCCGAGCTCTGTGGCGCCTGTACGTGCTCGACGTGAACCACTTCAAGGTCGCGGAGTTTTTCCAGCGTGGACTCCTGACGCGCCTGGGTGCACAGGAGCGTGAGTTTTTTCATCTTAACGATCACGCGTTTTTTCCTTTCGCGATTTTGGAACGGGCGACGGCCGCGGTCTGTTGGTCGCCCATGAAGATGCGGATCACGCGGATGTTTTCTTTCGCTTCCGGAATCTTCACTTTTTCAAAGAGGTTGACGCGCTGGGTCGTGGTTCGAAGCTCGTCGCCCAGCAAGCGATGCTGTTCTTCGAGGATCTGGCGCTCGACGCGCAGACGGGTGAGCTGTTTCAACGTGCTGATGCCTTCGTCGGTCCACGCCTCGGTCTCGAAAAGATTCACGGGAACGACTTTGAAGACGAGATCCTCGAGAATCGGAATGTTGACGCCCGCGATATTGCCTCGCGAGGTCTTCAGCGTCTCCAACTCCGCGTACGGGCCGAGGTCGATCGGTTCGGAGTAGAGCTGGATCCACGAACTCAGCTTGGCGCGCGCTTCCTGTTCCTCATCGCGTTTTTCCAGAATTTCCTGGTCCAAGCGACGCATCTCCATCTGAAGCTGTTGCTTCTTCAGCTGGAGCGTCGGCAGGTAGCGCTGGAATCGCTTAAGCGAATCGCGCTGCGTCTTGAGCTCGTTTTTGGTTAGTTTGATTTTCGCCATAAGTAGGGCCGTTATCGGTTACTTGTTATTGGTTATCAGGGGACGAAGCCTGTTTTCTTAAATATTTTATGTAGCCATTTAATATTCTGGAGGCTTCGTTGGCAAGTTCGCGACCCTCTGAGAGCATTTCAGGAGAAACCATGTCTTCGCCGTTGGCGGTTATCAAATGATCTATCGTTTCGAAACAGGAACCGCGGGCGTTGCTGCAAAACTTGGCGTTGTCCAAATAGTGGAAACGACCGTAGCCTTCAGCAATGTTGGCGGTGGTTGAGCGGGCGGAACGCAGTATCTGCGAGGACAGGCTGTACCGTTCTTCCTTCGGAAAGGTCGGCACGACTTTCTTCGCCACGAAAATTCTTAAGCGACGGCATGCCTGCCAACACTCTAAATCTTCAAACGTTGTGATTTTATCACTCATATTTCTGATAACGAATAACAGATAACCGTAAACGGGGAGCTAAGCTCCCTTCGGCCAGAACTTGTCGGTGTATTTCGATTGAATGCCGGTTTCCGCGGGATCAAAACAGTCGGCCAGAATTTTCCAGCCATTATCGAGGGCTTCCTCGAGCGGGGTGTTCACCGAAATATCCATCATGCTGACTTCGAATTTCTCGCCGTATTTGAGCAACTTGCTGTCCCAGTCCGACATGCGGAATCCCATGGATTGTTTTTCCAGGGTTTCTTTGTAGTTCGCGTACAACTGAATCATGGTGTCCATGATGGTGCGATGATCTTCACGCGTGCGGTCGTTCACCTGCTGCTTCAGTCGGGACAGGGAGCCGAAGGGCTCGATGCGTCCGTTTTTCAGATAGAACTGACCCTCCGTGATGTATCCGGTGTTGTCCGGAACCGGGTGCGTCACGTCGTCGCCCGGCATGGTGGTTACCGCGAGGAGCGTGATGGAGCCGCTGCCTTCGAAGTCAACGGCTTTTTCGTACCGCGCCGCGAGCTGGGAATACAGGTCGCCGGGATAACCGCGGTTCGACGGGATCTGTTCCATCGTGATCGCGACCTCTTTCATGGAGTCGGCGAAGTTGGTCATGTCGGTCAGCAGAACGAGCACGCGTTTGTCATCCTGCGCGTATTTCTCGGCCACGGCCAGGGAGACGTCCGGAACGAGCAGGCACTCGACCGTCGGGTCGGACGCCGTGTGAACGAACATGACCGTGCGGGAAAGGGCGCCGCTTTCATCCAGCATGTCGCGGAAGAACAGGTAGTCGTCGTGTTTCAGACCCATGCCGCCGAGGATGATCACGTCGACCTCGGCCTGCAACGCGATCTGCGCGAGCAGATCGTTGTAGGGCTCGCCGGCCACCGAGAAAATCGGCAGTTTCTGCGATTCAACGAGGGTGTTGAACACGTTGATCATCGGGATGCCGGTGCGCACCATGTTGCGCGGAATGATGCGCTTGGCCGGGTTGACGGACGGCCCGCCGATATCGATCATGTTTTCTTTGATTTCCGGACCGTTGTCGCGAGGCTCGCCGGAGCCGGTGAACACGCGGCCCAGCAGGTTTTCAGAGAAGGGAATCTGCATCGTGCGGCCCAGGAATTTCACCTTGGCGTCGGTGCCGATGCCGCGCCCGCCGGCGAATACCTGCAGGAAGACGTTTTCGTTTTCAAGACGAATCACCTGCGCCAGCGAGACGCCTACCGCCGAGTCAACCTGCGCGAGTTCCCCGGCGATGACGCCGCCGGCCTTTACCACGATCACGTTGCCCGTGATCTGTTCGATTTGGTGATACACTTTATTCTGCATGCTATTGCTCCATATCTTTTATAAACTCAGCGGCTTGATTTGGGAATTTTTTCATAAGCCATTTAAGCAATTCGAGCTGATCCTTGCCCGTTGCGCGGCGAACCTGCGCCAGTAGTTTTGTGCTTGTTGGGCGTTCGAGTGTTAAGTTGGCGGCTCCTTCATTGCATACCGAGCACAAAGCACGAAGGTTTGATG
>JARFRL010000262.1 GCA_029287275.1 Pontiella desulfatans | reverse complement strand
GCGGATGCGGATGGTGTAGTCTTGGATTTTGACTTGGCACAGCGCGCAGGCATTGGTGTCGGCCGCGACCCAATCGCCTTGCATTTGGCGGAGATCGGCGGGCATCGCGGGAGAGGAATCGCGGGCTTTGGGTTGTTCTTTGGAACACCCACTGAGCATCATGAAAAGAAACGCCATCGCGGCCGCGACCAGCAGGCCGTAGAGCAACATGCTCTTCCTTTTCTTCATATTCTCCGATTTCTTTGCGTTCACGTGAAACCCCGTGCTTTGGAACGAGTAAGTATTTGTTGCAAGATATCGTTGTATCGAGGAAAATATTCTAGCAATAAGTACTAGCCGCCAGTGGGTTGTTTCCGCTTGGGATCCGGGGTGGCGCGATCCCGCGCCCATTCCGGATTGCGACGGCGCTGAATATGCGATACATCTGTTGCTCACGATCAAATAGATTATTTCATGAAGTTGTTAATCACGAACGGAGATTTCGGATGAAAGGAATGTTTAAAGTTGTTTTGGGCGTGGTCGCGCTGGGCGCGGTGGTCGCCGCGGAGGCGCGGTTCCCGCTTCAAATGGATATCGATGTTTCAGCCCGTCGAAACACCAAGAACATTGGCGCCGGTAGCGAAGGCCAGGCCCGCGTGGAAAACGTTTCTTTGCGCGTCCGCGTGCGCCGCGCCAGTGGTTCGCCGGACGCCCAGCCGCTTACCGCGGAACTCTACGTGATCGGTCGACAGATCCACACCGGCTATTTCGGGATCATCGACGTGGTTAAAAAAGATTTCAGTTTCGCGGAAGAGCGCCTCTTCGAGTTCACCACGAGCGAATACGCCTTGGGTCGAACCGACGGGAACATCAACGTGGGCGGGGTATACGAGACCTTTCTCGTCGTGATCGTCAACGACAAGGGCGAGGTTCTGGAAACGCGTTCCGGCCGGTCCATCGGCGAGCGCGGCGTCGGTCTCATACGCGAGATGGGGCCCTCCACGCTGTTCGACCGCGATGGAAACGTCGTGGGTAAGGTGGACGTGAAAAACTCCGCGTTCAAGAAGGCCGTTCCGGTCGCGACGCGGCCCGGCAACGACTACTAAGCGTTTCGTCTCGCGCGCGTCAAACCCCGTCGGTTCGGCGGGGTTTCTTTTTGCCCCGACGCCGCGCGCGGTGGTTTTTCCCTTTACTCTTCCGGTCAAAATCGTTCGACTGTTCATCGTAAGTTGTCGCGGGTTTGCTCGAACAACCAACCGATGTCATGAAAGGGGATACATGGAATTCATCACGCGGAACATGGATTTGGCTTCTGGAGACGCGGAGTCGAAACGAGCGGAAATCAAACGGTATTACAACGCGACGTGGGAACTCTACGAGCGCCTGTTCGATACGCTGATTTCCGACGACGTTTTTTATGAACGCCCTCAGCCCCTTCGGCATCCACTCATCTTCTACTTCGGCCACACCGCGGTTTTCTTCGTGAACAAACTGCTGCTGGACAAGCAAATCGCGGAGCGGATCAACCCGCGTTTCGAGTCGCTTTTCGCCATCGGCGTCGACGAAATGAGCTGGGACGATCTCGACGAAAAGCGCTATGACTGGCCCACCGTGGACGAAGTCCGCGCGTATCGGAATCAGGTGAACGCCGCGGTCAACGGCCTGATCGACCGGATGGAGTTCGCGACGCCGATCGGCTGGGACAGCCCCATGTGGCCGGTCGTGATGGGGATCGAACACGAGCGTATTCATCTGGAAACCAGCTCCGTTTTGATCCGTCAACTCGATTTGAAGCTCGTCGAATCCAGTCCGCTTTTCCCCGCGTGTCCAGACGTCGGTCCCGCGCCCGCGAACGAGTGGGTCGACGTGCCCGATGGCGACGTCGATCTGGGTAAGAGCCGCGGTCATCGGCTTTACGGATGGGACAACGAATACGGCGCCGCGTCCTTCGCGGTGCCGGCGTTCCGCGCGGCGAAATATCTCGTCAGCAACGCGGAGTTTTTAGAGTTCGTCGAGGACGGCGGCTATCGGGCCGATCAATGGTGGAGAGAGGAGGGACTCGCTTGGCGAAACTACCACGCCGCGGTGGCGCCCGAGTTCTGGCGCGGCGGCCCGGGCGCGTATCGCTTGCGACTCATGACGTCCGAAATCCCGTTGCCGCTCAACTGGCCCGCGGAAGTGTGCTATCTGGAAGCGAAAGCCTTCTGCGAATGGAAGAGCGCGAAGAGCGGGCTGGCCGTTCGCATGCCCGACGAGGCGGAATACCGCCGCTTGCTCGAGGTCGCGGGACTCGACGTGGAGCATCACGAATCGCCCATCGCCGCGAACTGGAACCTGGAACGCTTCGCGTCCTCCGTTCCGGTCGATACGTTCGCCCATGGAGAATTCTTCGATCTCGTCGGAAACGTTTGGCAGTGGAACGAGACGCCGATCTATCCGTTCGACGGCTTCGAGGTGCATCCGCTTTACGACGACTTCACCGCGCCCACCTTCGACAATCGGCACAACCTGATCAAAGGCGGCTCCTGGATCTCCACCGGCAACGAGATCGCGTTGCATAGCCGCTACGCGTTCCGCCGCCATTTTTATCAGCACGCGGGCTTTCGCCACGTGGTTTCCGACAAGCCGGTGAAGACCGATTTCGACGTATATGAAACCGACGAGCTCGTCTCCCAATACTGCGAGTTTCATTACGGCGACGACTGTTTCGGCGTTCCCAACTTTCCGAAGGCCATCGCGGAACAGGCGTTGCGCGCCGCGAAAGGCCGCGCCAAAGGCAAGGCGCTGGACATCGGCTGTTCCGTCGGCCGCGCCGCGTTCGAGCTCGCGGGGGAGTACGACCACGTCGACGCGCTCGATTTCTCGGCGCGCTTCGTTCAAGTGGGCGCGCGCATGCGCGGCGCCGGGCGCTTGCGCTACGAACGGAAAGAAGAGGGCGAGCTCGTCACCTTCCACGAGCGGACGTTGGAACAACTTGGACTGAGCGGCGACTATTCCAACATCAACTTCATGCAACAGGACGCGACCAACATGAAGCCGGCGTTCGCGGGCTACGATCTCGTCGTCGCGGCGAACCTGATTGATCGGTTGAGCGATCCCGCGCGCTTCCTGCGCGAGATTCCCAATCGAATGAATCCGGGCGGCGTGCTGCTCATCGCCTCGCCCTATACCTGGCTCGCGGAATTCACCAAAAGGGAAAAATGGCTCGGTGGCTTCAAGCGCGACGGCGAACCGGTCACCACCCTCGACGGACTCCACGCGGAGCTGGACGAAAACTTCGCGATGATCGGAGAGCCGATCAAGGTTCCCTTCGCCATCCGCGAGACCGCGAACAAACACCAGCACACGCTTTCGGAAGTGACGCTATGGATCAGGAAGTAGTCTACGATTTCGACGCGGCCGTGTCGCGGCAGGGAACGCACGCGGAGAAATACGACGCCCTCGAAAAGTTTTTCGGCAAAGGCGACGTCGAACCGTTCTGGGTCGCGGACATGGATCTGCCGAGCCCCGCGTTTTTGGTGGACGCGTTGCGGGAACGGCTGGAACACCCGATGTTCGGCTACACCGAGCAGTACGACGCGGTGTTCGATTCCATCGTTTGGTGGATGCGCGATCAGCACGCCGCCGCGGTCGAGCGGTCGTGGATCTCGCTGTCGCCTTCCGTCGTCACAAGCATCTCCAACGCGGTTCAGGTCTATACGGAACCCGGCGACGCGGTCGCGGTGCTTTCGCCGGTCTACGGCCCGTTCTTCACCTACGTGAACGTTAACGGCCGGCAAGTCGCCGACGGTCCGTTGCTCGCCCGCGACGGAAGATTCGAGATCGATTTCGCGTTGCTGGAAAAGGCGCTGGCGCGGCCGGACACGAAGCTGATGCTTTTATGCAATCCGCAGAATCCCGGTGGCCGCGTTTGGACGCTGGATGAACTCGAGAAGCTGGTCGAACTTTGCGCCGCGAACAACGTCGTGATTTTTAGCGACGAGATCCACTGCGACATCGTCTATCCGCCCAACCGGCACATCGCTCTACTAAACGTCGCGGGCGCGGCGGAGCGTTGCGTCGTCGCGCATTCGATCGGAAAAACCTTCAACGCGAGCGGCCTGCAGGCGTCGTTCGCGATCATACCCGACGCGGGCTTGCGCGGCCGATTCAGAGCCGGGGCCGATCGGGCGCACGCGGCGGACGTCAACCTGCTTGGGAAAGTCGCGCTGGCGAGCGCGCTCTCGCCGGCCGGCGCGGCGTACAAGCGCCAGCTCGTCGCGTATCTGCGCGAAAACACGCGGTTGGTGAGCGAGCGGCTTCGCGCGCTGGGGATCGACGTCATGACGCCCGAGGCGACCTTTCTCGTCTGGAGCGATTTTCGAACGTTCGGTCCGTGGAAAGACGTGTTCAAAAGGCTGGTCAACGACGCCAACGTCGCGCTGTCCGGCGGTCAATTCTTCGGGCCGGCGGGCGAGGGGTGGTTCCGCGTCAACTGCGCCCATCCGCGCTCGCTCCTGTTGCCGGCGGTCGATCGGATCGTCGCGACGTTCAGGCGCTGAGCAGCCATCTCATGAAACTCGTTTTGTAAGTTTCG
>JARFRL010000246.1 GCA_029287275.1 Pontiella desulfatans | reverse complement strand
CTTCGGGGCGGTCCGAGGAACGAGTGAGTTGTAGGCGGTTTTGCTATCCAGAAAGAAGAGGTCGTTTTTCTTGCAGAAATCCAACACGGCGCGGACCAACTCCGGATTCTCGGTCACGCGCGAACCCATGTGGTTGTTGACGCCCACCGCGCCCGCGACCGATCGCAGATTCTGGTCCAGAATCTTTTCCACGTCCGCGGACGGCGTCCTGTCGTAGATCGCGCCGGGACCGGGATTTTTTTCGGCGTTGTAGGCCTCCATGGGCTGATGGAGAATGATCTCTTTATACGGATCGCGGGCGAGCGCTTCGCACACGGCCTTGGTTTGCTTTTGACGCGGCAGCACCGCGATCGTCATCGGAATCGGTATGTCGAGAAACTGTTGGGTTTCGCCTAAAGCCAGCCCGGCGTCGTCGATCACGAGAAAAATCTGTTTCTCGCGGGCCGCGACAACGAGCGCGCAATAAAAGACGGCGACGAACGTCGCGGTAATCAAGCGATTCATTTAGTCGTTCCTTTCGCGCCATAGCCGGGACGTTCCTCGGCGACCTTGGCGCGTGGTTGATCCATTTCCAGCAACACCTCGAGCGGTATGCCCAATCCCTCGCTCAGTCTCTTCACCATCGAGATGCTCAACGAGCGCTTTCCGTGGAGCACTTCGGATACTTTGCTTTTGCTACCGATGAAAGGAATCAAATCCTTCTGCTTCAGCTCGAACTGTTCCATGCGAAAACGAATGGCCTCCAAGGGTTCAAGCGAAGGAGTCGGGTAGGTTTTTTCCTCGTAAAGTTGAACCAGCGTCGCGAGCAGCTCCAGCTCCTCCACGACCGCGGGCGCCTCGGCCAACTCCATCAACTCCTCGACGCGCGCCAGCGCCGCCGCGTGTTCTTCATCCGTCTTGATCACTTTTGGTTTCATCAAATTCGTTCCGCGTCGATTTTATCGTACTCCGCGTGCGTGCCAATGAAGCGGATGTACACCACTCCTGGCGTGTACGCGATCTTGACGATCAATCGATACTTGTTGCCACCGATATTGAAAACCACGCGGTTTCCAGCGATAAAATCCGCGGAACGGTACCGCTCCTTGATCTCTTGCGGCCCGTTCCATTCCGCGGCTTTCGCTTCCTTGAACCACGCGATCAAAGGCGCTTTGGCGTCGGACCGCCGACTCCAGAAATCCACCAACGTTTTTTTCTTAATCACGTGCATGAAAGCGGACCGCGGGAACGAAGTCAAGCGCTTGTTCCCATTTCGGGAACCCTACCCGTTCAAATTCAAACGATAATCCTGCCCACCACCGAATTCTAGGATCCGCTGGACGTGCTTTCCGAGAATGTCGGCCTCGAGGTTCACCTTGGTGCCGACGACGAATTCGGACATGTCGGTTTCCTGGATGGTGTGCGGAATGATGTGGACGATGAAACCGTTTTCGATGAGCTCGGCGACGGTCAACGAAATGCCGTCGATCGCGATGGAGCCCTTGTAGACCATCAGCATCAGCATGTCGCGCGAG
>JARFRL010000238.1 GCA_029287275.1 Pontiella desulfatans | reverse complement strand
GATCGACGCCGCGCTGCTCGCGATTCGGAAGGAAATGGAGGAGCAGATCGCGGTCTTCGAGCGCGAGAACCGATTAATCGAGGCGCAGCGGGTCAAGATGCGCACGGAATACGATTTGGAGATGCTCAAGGTAATCGGTTTTTGCGGCGGCATCGAAATCTATTCCCGCCACCTCGCGGGGCGAGACGCGGGCGATCGCCCCGAATGCCTGCTCGAGTCTTTCCCTGAGGAGTTCATCACCATCATCGACGAATCGCACGTCACGCTTTCGCAGGTCCGCGGCATGTACAACGGCGACCAGGCCCGCAAACGCACGCTGGTCGACCACGGCTTCCGGCTCCCCTCCGCGCTCGACAACCGGCCCATGAACTTCGACGAGTTCATGGGCGTCACCAACGAGATCATCTTCCTTTCCGCGACGCCCGGCCCCTACGAATTGGAACACGGCGGAACGACCATCGAGCAGATCATCCGCCCCACCGGCATCATCGATCCGCCCGTCGAGCTGCGGCCGCTCAAAAACCAGATCGACGACCTGATGGAAGAGATCCGCCTTCGCGCCGAGCGCGGCGAGCGCACGCTCGTCACCACCCTCACCAAACGCGTCGCGGAGGATCTGGCCGAATACCTGGAAAAAACCGGCCTCAAGGTGAGCTATCTCCACTCCGACATCGACGCGCTCGAACGCGTCGATATTCTGCGCGAGCTGCGGAGCGGAACGGTCGACTGCCTCATCGGCATCAACCTGCTGCGCGAGGGGCTCGATCTGCCCGAGGTCTCGCTCGTCGCGATTCTCGACGCCGACAAGGAAGGCTTCCTGCGCTCCGAGACCGCGCTCGTTCAGACCGCCGGCCGCGCCGCGCGCCACATCGACGGCAAGGTGATCATGTACGCCGAGAAAATCACCGACTCCATGCAGCGCATGCTCGACAAGTGCGACCACCGCCGCGAAAAGCAACGCGCCTACAACGAGGAACACGGCATCACGCCGCGCGCGATCAAAAAGGATATTCAGGACAGCCTGAAAACCATCTACGCGGCCGCGGAGGAAACCGTCGAGGCCGCCGTCGCGGAAGACGGCGTCGAATACGGCGTCGCCGAAACGATCCATCAACTCGAACAGGAAATGCTCGAGGCCGCGGAGGCGCTCGAGTTCGAACGCGCCGCCACCCTGCGCGACCAGATCAAGCGACTCAAAACGTCCGAACACTAAAAAAACCGCCCGCGGTGAGCGGGCGGTTTTCAGATAAACAATTCACGTATCGGATCAGACGACCTTGACCTTGAGCGTTCCACCGCAAGCTTGAGCGTAGCGCGCGAGCGTTTCCACGGAAACGTTGCCCCCACGCTCGATTCTGGATATCACACTTTGCGTCGTACCCATTTTTTCAGCGACCTGCGCCTGACTAAGCTTCGCTTTGGCTCGCGCCTTGTGGAGTTCTTTCGCGACCGCGTATTCGATATCGAACGCCTCTGACACTTTCTTGTAGGCATCTTTTTCGCGGATGCTTTCCGCCTGAGCCTCGTGCGCGGCGCGCATTTTTTCCATGGCTTTATTCATCGTATTCACCTCGCTTAATCATGCCCATGACCTTAAACGCCTGTTTCAATTCCTTTTGAGGAGCCTTTTGGGTTTTCTTCACGAACCCGTGAACTCCTATGACGAATTCCTTTTCCTGATAGAAATACAGAATTCGAATTTGACCACCGCGGCGGATTCTCATCTCGAACAATCCCTTGTCGAGTTTCTTCCCATAGGGCTCAACCAATCGCCCATCACTTTCAAGCCGTTCGACGAGCTTCAAGTATTCCGCTTGAACCGACTCCGGTTGTTGGTCCACGAACGAGCGGACTTTTTTCACGGCCATATATGTTTTTTTTGGCACGCCCCGTATATATCGCGTATAAGCGATATTCACAACACTAAAAAAAACCGCCCGCGGAGAGCGGACGGTTCTTGGGTGGATTTATCCAGTGCCGACGACTGTCCCCAGTCGTCCGAGCGGCGGAACGGCTGGGTGAGGACGCCCCGCCCCGTTCTTTATTCCGCGGCGTCGGCTTCCTGCTCCACCTTCTTCGGCAGATGCAGGCGCAGATGCAGATCGCGGATCTGGTTGAACTCGACTTCGCCCGGCGCGTTCATCAACAAATCCTGCGCTCGCTGGTTCATCGGGAACGCGATCACCTCGCGGATGTTCGGCTCGTCGGCCAACAGCATGATGATGCGGTCGACGCCGGGAGCGATTCCGGCGTGCGGCGGCGCGCCATACTGGAAGGCGCGGTGCAGCGCGGGGAACTTGTTCTCGACCACGGAGGCGTCGTAGCCGGCGATATCGAACGCCTTGAGCATCATCTCGGGGCTATGGTTGCGCACGGCGCCGGAAGAGAGCTCGGTGCCGTTGCAGACGATGTCGTACTGGTACGCGAGGATGTCGAGCGGGTCCTTGTTTTCCAGATCGTCTTTTCCGCCTTGAGGCATCGAAAAGGGGTTGTGCGAGAACTCGACTTTGCCTTCGTCGTCGAGTTCGTACATCGGGAAGTCGACGATCCAGCAGAACTTGAAGACGTCGGGGTCGATGAGATCGAGGCGCTTGCCCAGCTCGTCGCGAACGTGCGAACCGATTTCGCAGGCGGCCTTTTCTTTGTCGGCGATGAAGAACATGACGTCGCCATCGCTGACGCCGCCCAATTCCTTGAGCGCGGCGAGGGTTTCCTCGGAGAGGAATTTCGCGATCGGGCTCTGAACCTCGCCGTCGATCCAGCGCAGATAACCGAGCCCCTTGGAGCCGACGGACTGCGCGAACTTGATCATGTCGTCGAAGAACTTGCGCGATTTTTCGGCGCAGTCTTTGGCCGCGATGGTTTTAACCACGCCACCGTTGGCGACCACGCCCGCGAAGGCTTTGAAATCGCAGCCAGCGAACAACTCGGACGCGTCCTGAATGACGAGCGGGTTGCGCAGGTCGGGCTTGTCGCTCCCATACTTCTCCATCGCCTCTTTGTACGGAAGGCGCTTGAACGGAATGTCGTCGACCTGCTTGTCGGAAAACTCGGTGAAGATTTTATGCAGCACCTTTTCGTTCACCTCGAAGACGTCGTCCTGCGTGGCGAAGGCCATTTCCATGTCGAGCTGATAGAACTCGCCCGGCGAACGGTCGGCGCGCGCGTCCTCGTCGCGGAAGCACGGAGCGATCTGGAAGTAGCGGTCGAAGCCGGAGGTCATCAGCAACTGCTTGAACTGCTGAGGCGCCTGCGGCAGGGCGTAGAATTTGCCGGGGTGCACGCGGCTCGGCACGAGATAGTCGCGCGCGCCTTCCGGCGAGCTGCTGGTCAGGATCGGCGTCTGCATTTCCATGAAGCCTTCGCCGGTCATCAGCTCGCGCATGCGGGCGATCACTTGCGAGCGAAGCACGAGGTTCTTGTGCAGCGACTCGCGGCGCATGTCGAGAAAGCGGTATTCCAAACGAAGCGCTTCGTTGCACTCCTCGTCTTTGGCGACCTGAAACGGAATCACCTTGGATTCGCCCAGCGTTTCCATTTCTTTCGCGACCACCTCGATCTCGCCGGTGGCGAGCCGCGGGTTGATCGCGTCGGGAATGCGGTCGACCACTTGGCCGGTGAAGCAAATGGTGGATTCCACGCGCCAGTGCTCGACGCCTTTGTAGAAGGGTTGGGACGGATCGACCACGATCTGGGTCAGGCCGTAGTGGTCGCGCAGGTCGATGAAAATGATGCCGCCGTGGTCGCGGACGCTGTTGATCCAACCGGAAAGTTTGACGATCGTGTGAACGTGGTCTCTTCTCAGTTCGCCGCAGTTGTGGGTTCTATATCTGTGCATGTGATTCTCCTTGAGCCACGCGTGAGTCGTGAAGCGCGGTTTCCTTTGATCGGAAAGCGCGCGTTCATCCTCACGCGTCGCGTAAAATTTCTTCTATGGTTGATTCCTTCTGAGATCCTTCGGCCATGTCCTTGACCATGGCGACGCCCTTTTCGATTTCGTCGTCGCCGCGGATGATCACCGAGTCGGCGCCGACGCGATTGGCCTTGCGCATTTGCGCCTTCATGCTTTTCGCGGCGAGCTCCATGCCGCAGCGAATTCCTTTCGCCCGCAGCTGAGCGGCGAGCTTCATGTTCTCGGCCAGCGCGGCCTCGCCCAACGAAACCAACCAAACGCCGCCTTTGGGCGCGAACTGGTCGGCCGTGACGCCGCAGGCTTCCAACGCCATGATGGCGCGTTCGAAACCGACCGCGAAGCCGACGCCGGGAACGGCTTTTTTTCCCAACGCGATCTCGTAGCGTCCGCCGCCGGCCAGCGCGTCCTGCGCGCCGAGCGCGGAGTGGCTGATTTCCCAGACGGTGTGCACGTAGTAGTCGAGCCCGCGGATCAGCTTCGGATTAACCGTTACTTCGATGCCCATCTTGTCGAGCGCTCCCACGACTTGGTCGAGGTACGCGCGCGACGCGTCGCTCATGAATTCGATCGCGGAGGGAATTTGGTCGACGATCTTCTTGCAGCTCTCGTTTTTGCAGTCGATGACGCGCAACACGTTTTCGTCGATTCGCCGCTGACAGTCCTCGCACAGCGCGTTCTCGAACGGCTGAAGCGCGGCGCGCAGTCCATCCACGACCGGCTGGCGGTCGGACGGTTCGCCGCGGGTGCTGAGCTGGATTTTCGATCCGGTCAGTCCCCAGGAATCGAGCAGCCCCTTTTGCAGCGCGATACATTCGGCGTCGGCCAGCGGATTCGGCTCGCCGGTGGCCTCGACGCCGACCTGATGAAACTGGCGTTTGCGACCGGCCTGCGGCCGTTCGTAGCGGAACATCGGGGCGATGTAGAACACGCGGGCGTTGAGTCCTTCCTCGCCGCGACCCGCCAGGTGGCGGATGGTTCCGGCCGTGCCCTCCGGCCGCATCGCGAGCTCGTGCTTGCTCGGTTTGAAGGAATACATCTCCTTCTTGACCACGTCGGTGGTGTCGCCCAGCGAGCGCTGGAAGACGGAAAGTTTCTCGAGCACGGGCGTGCGCAACTCCTCGAAGCCGTAGCTGTTGAAGAGGGCGCGCGCGCGTTCCTCCATCATGCGCCAGACGTGAATCTCCGGGGCTTGAATGTCGGACATGCCCTGTAGCGGCTGGAACTCGTTACTCGCCATGGATTATTCGCCGGTGATGCGCTCGCGCATGATTTTACCGGGCTTGAACTTCACGACTTTGCGGGCCGGGATGGTAACGACGTTTTCGGGTTTGTTCGGGTTGCGGCCGATGCGCTGTTTGCGTTCGCGGACTTCGAAAACTCCGAAGTTGCGGAATTCGACGGTGTCGTCGTTTTCCAGCGCTTCCACGATGTAGTCGAGGCTCTTCTGAATGACGGCGTAAACATCCTGCTGAATCAGGCCGGTTTCATCGGCGATGCGCATTACCAAATCTCTTTTCGTCATTTATGTATCTCCTTGAATTTTAGACGGTTCACTAAAGGGAAAATCCGATTTTCGAAAAATGAATCACGGATAATAGTCCGAGGCGATCCACGGTCAAGCTAATCCGATGCGAATTAATGGATTAGATGAATCGAACTACCGCGCGAGGATATGAATGGCCATAAAGACCCCGAACGCGAGGAAACTGAAAATGGCCAGACTTTTATTGAAGAGGTAGAAATGATCCTTGGGATCGATGACGGCCACGACTTCGCCGGCCTTCACCATGGAATGCGCGGCGATCTTGATCTCTTGAATCTTCCCCTTGCTCGGCGCCTCGAGCTCCGAGAAGTCGATCCGCGCCTTCAAGTCCGTGACTCGCGCGAGCGCCTCGTCCATCGCGGCCGCGGCCGTGGCGAGACTTTCCTGGCGCTCAAGGATTCCCTCGTCCGACGCGCCGTTTTCGCGCGCGTTTTTCTCGGCGACTTCCATCATGACGTGCTTTTTCTTGGCTTGCGCGTACGCGGTCTTGGCGTCTTCGTACTCGACGACCGCTTTGTCGCTGCGCAGCTTGGCGATCAGCTGGTTTTCGCCCACGGAGTCGCCCTCTTCCACCATGACCTTCTCAACCGCGCCGTTGATGTCGAACGACATCTCGACTTGCATGGGATGCTTTTTCAAAACTTTCGGCGAGGGAAACCAGCCGTCTTTGATCGCCCAGATACCGAGAAAAAAGAAGATCGCGCCGAGCACGAGAAAATCGTTGGTGCCTCTGATGTTGTACTTTCTTTTGGCTGGCATGCATCTCTCCCGAAAATCTCAAAAGCGTAGGGTTGCAAACGGTCTAAGACTTGTCGATCTTGAAATCGTTCGATCCCCTTCGCTCGCCGCCACCATTTGATCGGCCGCGAAACAAACCAGCCAACCGCGCGGTGGGACCCCCGAGAAACTACTTCCCAATCAGCCTTGAAAGCCGATCCTTTCCGAGCCAAAGGGCCAGTTGAGGATTCGTTTTAAAGACCTTTAGCGCGTGGGGCGCGTAGCCCCTTCCAAACGGCACGTATATTCGAGGTTTCATTTGCTTCGCGCGCGCGGATTCCACCAATTTTTTCATTGGAAGCCCGTAAAGCAATTCAAACTCACACGACGTGTTCGACGCGCGGAGCTGATTTACCGCCTCGAGCGCGAGAGGGATATTATGACTGGCCACCGCGACATGCCGCGCCCGTCCCGAAAGCTGATCGACGGTTTCCATGAACGCCCGCCGCGGATCGCGATCCTGGCCGGCGCGATCGGGCCATTCGCCCTTCACCAGTCGGACGTTCAACTGGTGCTCAATCGCGAACTCGGTGTCGCGCGCGCTTCTTTCCCAGCGGCATGGAATGGTTATGCCAAGCAGCGCGCCGTCGATGGACTCCATCATGACCTTCATGAAATCCAACGCGTCCTCGGCGACTTCGACTCCATGCGAATCGCAGTGAAGGCGCACCCGTTTTTTCATCGCGAAGTTCGAAAGATCTCTTGCCAGCCGCGGGTCGAAACGCAGCGCGGGCGGTTTTATTGAGACGTACGTGTCCAGCCCACACGCGGCGCAATCCTCGATTGCTTGAAAATAGATTTCCGTAATTCGCGTAACGGTGTAGCTCGGCGCGTCCCAAAAACCCAACGTGCTGTTTAGATCGTTGCTGGCCATCCGCGACGCGACCTTCAGCGCGTCGCCGAGTTCCTCACCTCCCACAAAATCCCGCGCGACGCGATACAGGACGCCGGAGAAGCACCTTGAAGCGAGTGATCGAACCGCGCGCGCGGCTCGCCGGGCGACCGAGGGCTCAACGGACTCAGCCGGCTCAGGAGTCGGGGGTGGCGCGGTACTGAAGCGAGACGGTTCCATCGTCGAATCCTTGTTTTTAAAACTTCATGTTTAACTTCGCGAAAAAAACCCGACCACCAGGAAAACCAATCAACATCAAGCCTTGTCAGGTCGCCGCCTGACAACGTTTTCGAGCCGCCTTAGCGCCGAGCTTTTATTCACGGTTTTCCTCAATACCGAACGAATACGCGTGTTTAGCCGGACACTCAATTCCGGACGCCCGACCGCCCCCAAAAGCCTCGCGTGCGTGGAATAGACCCATTTGTAATCTTCCCCGCCAATTGAAAAATCGAACTCGCGATGTCCTTCCGCGAAGCTGTGCTCGATCATCGAATGAAGCAGCTGGTGACCCAGCGAGTACTTCTTCAGATTTGCGTCCGGATCGTATGTGAAAACCCACCCCGACCATTTTTTCTCATGAACAAACCCAACCCAAACCGCGAGCAATCGCCGACCCGCACGCAGGGTTGAACAGGTAAGAAGGTCGCGGCGCAGCAACTCCTCAAGAAACATCAAGTTTTTCTCATCATCGAAGTAGTTTTGCTCTCCTGTGCGAACAAGCTGCTTCATCTTCCATTCGCGCGCCAGTGGAAGGACATCATCCCCTTCGTCGTGCACGCGAAAAGAGAGCTCCCCGAAATTTTCACTCAGTCTGCGCCGACGGCGCGCGTAGTCGCCCAGCAATCTCTTATTCTGCGACGTAATGAATTCACGATACGCCTCAAACGTCGGAAATAGCGTCCAGTCAATATAGGGGGACGGCGTGAAACCTTCCTTTGGATCTGAAAACCAATCGCCCTTGGACACCGTTCCTAAAACCACGCGTTCAACGTATCTCACCGAGCGGGTACAGACGTCGACCGAGCACGAAGAAATCGGAACGAGGTAATCCAAATAGGTGGACACCATGATCACGCGGCGGTCATTGATCACCAGCAGTCTAAGCACCCTATCGTCGGCGCGAACGAATTCCACGGTCTTCTTGTCTTCGGGATAATACGTATCCGCCAAGACCTGTATAAATTCATCCGACGAGTAAAAATCCATAAATAATCATCCCGCGAAAAAAGCTACGCCACGCTCTTGCTGAACGCATACCAACTTTCCCTCTTTGGTCGCCCTTGTTGAATAAGATCAGGCAGGGTCACAAACTCAAAGCGCGCGGACGATTTCGCCAGGACCAAATCCAAGGCATCGAAAACAACCCCTCGATCCATTTGCAGATCCGGGCCGGGAACAACACCGGGACCGACCACGATCGCGTCGTGTAAAAGTATAATCGCGCCCGGGACCAGTTCGCTCAGCAAACGCTGATATAATCCCTCCACGCTTTGCTTTCGCCAGTCCTCGACGTGCCCGCTCCAAGTCACCACGTGCTGGGACGCGACCCGCGCCGCCCAGCGAGAACGAAACGTTTGATGCCCATAAGGCGGCCGAAAGAAATTGGATCCGCGTTCCCCCAGGACCGCCTTGCATTTCAAGATCTCCTGAACCTGCTCAACCCGCGAAAGCATGGGCAGAGACGAGTGACTCCAGCCATGATTGCAGATCGAATGTCCCTCGGAGACCGCTCGATTAATAATCCCCGGATATTTTTCGCAGGATGCTCCAATCACGAAAAAAGTAGCCTTCACGCCGCGCGTTTTCAGCAGATCCAGTAAAACCGGCGTCCACTTCGGATCCGGGCCGTCATCAAACGTCAGCGCGATCGACGGTTTTTTCGCGCGCACGGAAGTGATGGTTCCCATGAATGGCGTCAGACCCAGTGGATACGCCGCCGCTTTACACGCCTTTCGATACACCCTTTCAATCATAAGACAAAGACCCCGAGCGCCACACTGCCATATAGCCGCCCCATCTTCCAGCCAACCCGCCAGCTCCAACTAATGAATTCGGCCTTGGTGTGAACCAATACAACACTAAAAAACAAACGCCCTAATCCCAGGATTGGCCGAACCACCGGCTGATTCCCTAGTATTTTCTTATGTTTTTTAT
The DNA here is from genome assembly GCA_029287275.1 of Pontiella desulfatans. Classification (GTDB taxonomy): domain Bacteria; phylum Verrucomicrobiota; class Kiritimatiellia; order Kiritimatiellales; family Pontiellaceae; genus Pontiella; species Pontiella desulfatans_A. The sequence continues at coordinate 2,788 of JARFRL010000238.1, read as the reverse complement.
GTAAAGCGACACTCCAATACCCCCAAACCAACGATTGTATAAAAATCAGGCCTGGCTTTTGACGACAGCGGATGTGCATTAACGCCTCGGGGCATAGATCCAACGTGTATCCTAATTCCTGGGCCTTGATGCACAGATCCGCGTCTTCATGCACCGGCAAATCAGAATCGAACCCCCCCACCTCGACAAAAACCGAACGACGGATCCCTAAATTCCCCGCGCCCACATGCCTATACTTCGAGCCGCCTGAAAAAAACACGTCACAAAATATGGCGTCATCGTCCGACTGCTTTCGCATACAGGGGTGCCACCCCGCGTTGAGTCGATAAAACTCACGCCCTCCGCCCACCAGCGCGCCTCGATCCAAAGCGTCAACCATGGCGGCGACCCAGCCCTCGCCCGCGACATCGTCGGCGTCGCAAAACAGTATTCTTTCCGTCGTCGCGGCTTTCACGCCTTCGTTGCGCGCGTAGCCAGCTCCCTTGGATTCATTGGCGATAACAACCCGAAAGAACGCGAAGCGATCCGCGTACGCTGATGCCACGGCCAACGAGTCGTCCGTGCTGCCATTATCGATGAAAACCAGTTCAAATGGACGATCAAATGTTTGCCGAGAAAGCGCTTCCAGCTGCTCCGGCAAAGTCGATGCCGCGTTATGGCAGGGAATGATCACCGTAGCCGCGAGCTCAGACTGTTCCAAGCATTCACTATCAACCAAATCAGTCATACCTAAACACTTATAAAGGGAGCTCGTTATCTGTTCGTTAATTCGCCAATGCGCAAAGTTCATGGTGGCACCAGAAAGCTTTTTAGGCAACCGTTATTCCATGGCATGTGGTCACCTTAAGATAGCGCGCGCGCGGCGCACCGCGGGAAGGGGTACGCGAGCCATGGGTGGCGCGGGCGAAACACAATTAACCGAGCGTTAGCTAATCCTTCCGCAATTGCGCGAAATTCGGTTTTCATCCGCCCCTTCGACTGTGCTAATTTCGGCGATCGTTTTTTTGGAGGAAACCTTTGTGTATCTGAAAACCCTCGAAATTATTGGATTCAAAAGCTTCGCGCAGAAAACCAAGCTCGAATTCGAGCCCGGCATGACCGCGATCGTCGGGCCGAACGGCTGCGGCAAAAGCAACGTTTCCGACTCCGTCCGCTGGGTACTGGGCGAGCAGCGCGCCCGCGCGCTGCGCGGCGCCAAAATGGAAGACGTCATCTTCAACGGAACCGACACCGCGAAACCGCTGGGCATGGCCGAGGTCAGCATCACGCTCGCCGACTGCACCGAGGCGCTCGGCATCGAATACGACGAGGTATGCATCACCCGCCGCGTCTTCCGCTCCGGCGAAAGCGGCTACTTCCTCAACCGCAAGGCCTGCCGACTGAAGGACATTCACCGCCTCTTCATGGACACCGGCGTCGGCACCGACTCCTATTCCGTGCTCGAACAAGGCAAGATCGACCAGATTCTCTCGGCGCGGCCCGAGGATCGCCGCACCGTCTTCGAGGAAGCCAGCGGGATCACCAAATACAAGGCCGACAAAAAAGAAGCGCTCCGCAAACTCGAGCACACCGAGGCCAACCTGCTGCGCCTCGACGACGTCATCCGCGAGGTGAAGCGCCAGATCATTTCCCTGCAGCGCCAAGCCGGAAAAGCCAAACGATTCAAGGAACTCTCGGAGGAGATGCGCGGGCTCGACATCTACGTCACCAACCAGCGCCTCCAGGAATACGCGAGGAAACTCAACGAGCTGACCGGCGAGCTACAAGTGCTGGAACACAAGGTGAAGGACCTGCACGAGCAGGTGAACACCGCGGAAAACGAGGCCGAGTCGTCGCGCGAAGCGCTGACCGAATTGGAAGAAACCATCTCCCAGGCCATGGAACAGGCCAACGCCGCCCGCGGCGAGCTCGAACGCGCCAAAAACCTGATCACCATGAACACCGATCGCGTCGCGGAGCTGACCACCCTCGCCCAACGCAACACGCAGGAAACCGAGGAGGCCCGCGTCCGCGTGCAAGCCCACCGCGTGGAGCTCGAGCGCGTCATCGCCGAGATCGCCGAGGCGGAAATTTCGAAGAAGGAAGCCGCCGAAGGCCTCGAGCGCGTCACCCTCGTTCAGAAGGAAGTCGAAGACCAGATGAACCAGACCCGGTTCAAACTGAACAATCTGCGCAACGAAACCGTCGCGCTCGACTCCAAATCCTCCAAAATGCAAAACGAGCTCAACGCGCTCGACGCCCGCGACCGCGAGGCGATGCTCAAACGCGAGCGGCTCTCCACCGAGATCGCCGAACTCGAACGCTCGCTCACCTCCTACGTCGAGCGGCAGGAAGAGATGGACGTCCGCGTCGAGACGCTCTCCGCGAAAGTCGCCGAACAGGCGGCCGCGCTGAACCAGCTTAATTCCGACCGCGCCGGACGCAAGGACCTGATCGTCGACAACGAGCGCACGCTCAACGAAATTCTGAAAACCGCCGCGGCCAAGCGCGCGCAGTTGGAAATGCTGTCCGGCGGCGAGGCGCGCACGGAAGGCTTCCCGCCCGGCGCGCAGGCGCTGCTGGATCCCCCGTCCGACTTCTCGCTCGACCGCGCCGGAATCATCGGCCCGTTGGCGGAGCAAATGACCACCTCGTCGGAATACCAAACCGCGCTGGAAGCGATCTTGCGCCCGTGCATCGACGCGATCGTCGTGCGCGACGAGGCCTACGCCCGCGAAGCGCTCAACTGGTTGCGCGAACAGGAAGCCGGCAGCGCTCGGTTGCTCAGCGTCAGCTCCGCGAAAGAAGA
>JARFRL010000230.1 GCA_029287275.1 Pontiella desulfatans | reverse complement strand
AGCATCAGGTAGATCAGCATGCCCAAGGGCAGGATTAGCCCGAGGTTGGCGATGTTCGAGGCGACGAGGGCGTCCAGCGCCTCCTGCGTGTCCTTGATGTGCGTCGGCGAGTCCTTGGGCTTGTGGATCCGGTAGATCTCGATGAACGACGCGAGCTCGCACACGGAGGTAACGAGGCCCAAAATCCACCCGACGGCCCAGGCCGGCATGTCGAGTTGCGTGATGAGCGCTCCCGCGCTTTCGCCCAGGAATCGGCCCGCGAACAGGATCACACCGACGCCAACCACCAGCATGCCACCCCCGCTCCGAACGGTTCCGTTCTCCGCGCCCGGCGGCAGGATCGCGGGTTTTCCGGCCTTGTTGAGCCGCTTGTCCATCACCTTGTAAAAGATGAAGAACCCCACCAGTCCGCCCGCGGTGGCGTAGCCGACTCCAACGCCCGCCGCGAACATCAGCAACGGAATCAAAATCGAAAGCGCGCCGAACACAAGCTCGTCCGCGAACACCTTGTTTTTGAGATCCAGCTGTTGCCGAAACGCGAACACGGTGAGAATAAACAACGCGAGATTGATGATGTTGGAGGACGCGATGTTCCACATCCCGGCGTTGAAAACGCCGTTCAGCGCGCCCGCGACCAGCACGGTGAACTCCGGAACGCTGGTGGCGTAGCCGATCATCTGCCCGCGGACCTTGGCGGAAAACTTCAGCGCCGCGCCGATTCTGCCGATGCCGGGCACCAAAAGAAAGCGCACCGCGACGACGATCGCCGCGGCGCTCAACACCAGAATGGAAAGGTCTTTGAACATGCCGAATCAGCCTATTGGTATCGGACGTGACAAGGCCCGTCGAGGTTTATTCTTTTCGTCGCCCTTGTCAACAGCTACAAAGGATACGTGTATTTAAAAACCACCATCCTTCAGACCCTGGCTTCCGTCCTCGTTCTATTCGCCGGCGCGGCGACCGCGGCTCCCGAGAGCGACGCCGACGCCTCATCCACCGGATCCGCGCCCGTTGGCGCCCAGTTCTCCTACGGATTCAACGACGTCGCCGACCAGCTCGTCATCATCACCTGCCGCGGGGAGCGCGGCAAGCGATTCGGCAGCGGGTTCGTCGCGACGATGGATGGCAAGACGTACATTTTCACGAACCAGCACGTCATTCTCGGCGCCGATAAAATCTCGTTTAAAACCGCGACCGGCGCGACATTGCGCCCGCGACGCGTCGAGCTCTCGATGACGCGCGACATCGCGCGGCTCGAGCTGGAAGCGCCGGACGGGCTCGCGATCAGCGACGTGGTGGAGATGAACAACCCCGTCGCGGTTTTCGGCAACAGCGAGGGCGCGGGCGTGGGGACCGAGCTTTACGGCGTGGTGAACGGCGTCGGCTCCGAGCTGCTCGAAACCTCCGCGGAGTTCGTCTCGGGCAACAGCGGAAGTCCGGTGCTCAACCAGAATCAGGAGGTGCTCGGCATCGCGGCCTACGTACGCGTCTCCAGCCGCCACGCGATGAAGGAAGGCACCCAATTCGAGAACAAGACGCGCCGCTTTTGCTACCGCCTGACCGGCGTGAGCTGGAAGGAGGTCAACTGGAAGCGTTACAACGATAAATACGGCAAACTCTACCGGCGCAGCCAAATTATGACGGACGGAATCTTCGACATCATCGGCAGTTGGAGCTCCTCGCCGCTCACCCGCGTTTCGGTGGACGACAACCCCGAGCGCGCGTTGACGTCGTGGGCGAAGTCGCACAACGAAGTCGTCGGCAAATTCAACCGCGACGCACAGAACAAACGCGGCATGATGACGGAATACTCCGAAAGCCTGAAAAAACTCTCCGAGGTCTGCCGCGGCCGCGCGCGCCAGATCGACCTGTTCGCGGAGCAGCGCGACCTGACCGGCTTCCTGCGCGACGAGTTTGAAAAGCAATCCATGTCGCTCGAACACGCCGCGAAGGTCATCGACCGCTGCGGCGACCTGATCTACAGCTACCGGCGTTAACCGCCCTCCCCCTTGATTCCCATGAACCGATCCCCGCGCTTCATCCTTTTTCTCGTTCTTCTCGCCGCTCACGCCGCCGCGCCGCGCGCCGACGCCGCGACGAAGAAGAAGAAAAACGCCGCCGCCGAAAACAAAAAACTGGAAGCGATCGAACGGCGACGCGCGGAGGAACAGGAGATTCGTAAACGGTTCGATTACACCTTCAACGACATCTCCGACCAGATCGTGACCGTCACCTGCGTCGGCGACCGCGGCAAGAGCTTCGGCAGCGGCTTCATCGCGACGATGGACGGCAAACCCTTTCTCTTCACCAACCAGCACGTCATCATGGGCGCGGAAACCATCAGCTTCAAGACCGCGACCGGTCGGCGGGTGATTCCGCGCGGCGTCGAGCTTTCGGTCGACCGCGACATCGCGCGCCTACCGCTCGCGGAGGGCGAAGGCCTGGCGGTGACCGCCGAAACAAAAATCGACGCGCCCGTCTGCGTGTTCGGCAACAGCGAGGGCGGCGGCGTCGCGACGGAGCTTTACGGCAAGGTCAACGGAATCGAATCCGACAAGGTGGAAGTCACCGCCGGCTTCGTGTCCGGCAACAGCGGCAGCCCCGTGCTCGATCTTGAACAACGGGTGATCGGCATCGCGACCTACGTCACGTGGAAAGAGAAAGAGGACGCGGAGGACGAGCACGAGACCCGCCGCTTCTGCCACCGCCTCACCGGCGGCCGCTGGGGCGCGGTGAACTGGAAGAAATACAACGACGAATACGGCAAGCTCTACCGCGACCACGAGGCGCTGATCGACTCGATCTACGAGGCCGCGAGCACTTGGTACGGCGACCCGTTCAGCCGCATGGCGTTCGAGGACCACAAGGATTCCGGCTTGCGGAAATGGTCCGACGAGCACAACGGCATGATCAAACGCATCGAGCGCACCCTCGACAAGCGCATCTCCCAGCACCAGCTCGACAACTCCAATCAACGGATTCGCACAGACATGCTCGACAGCGCCGAGGACCTGACCCAAGTCTGCCGCGACCGCGCGCGCCAGATGCGCTTCCTATCCGATCAAAAAGACCTTACCGGCTTCCTGCGCGGGGAGTTTATTCGCCTCTCCGAGCGGATGGACCACGCCGCGGTCGAGATCGAGAAATACGGACTGAAACTCTCGGAACACAACTACTTCTACTTCGAAGACGATCCAAATCGCCTCTAAGCGCCGAGATAGCTTCTGAAACGGTTCATGCCTTCGAGGTCCTGAGCGTCGAGTTTGTAGTGGATCGAGTTGTCGAGATAGTCGACCCAAAACTCCCGCGAGCCGCCGAGTTTGTCCGCGAAACGCGCCGCGATCTCCTCCGTGGCGCGAAAGCCCGCCGCGTAGGCCTTGTGGGCGATTTCGGTCACTTCCTCGACGTGCTCGAAATCCGAGCGCACGGCCCAGACCGCGAAAACGAACGGCAGCTTGGTCCACTTGTTCCACGCCTCGCCGAGATCGATGTCGCCGGCGGGCGCGGGCGCGGCGCACAACGCGCGGTCGCCGATCACCACCGCGGCGTCGGGTTTTTCCACCACGTTGAAATCAAGCATCTCGATCTTCTGTTTGAAGTATTTTTCGAGCAGCAGCTTGGCGAGCGCGTTGGAGGTCGCCGAAGCCGG
>JARFRL010000227.1 GCA_029287275.1 Pontiella desulfatans | reverse complement strand
TTCCTGACCAAACCGTTGGGCGTCGGAATTTTGAGCACCGCCAAAAAGAAGGGGATCATCGAGCCCGGCCATCTCGAGCCCGCGGTGCGAAGCATGATCACGCTCAACACGATCGGCTCCAAGATCGCGAAGCTCGAGGGCATCACCGCGATGACCGACGTCACCGGCTTCGGCCTGCTGGGCCATTTGGTGGAATTGTGCGAAGGCGCGGACCTTTCCGCCACGGTCGTTTACGATCAGGTGAAAAAGCTGCCCAACGTCGAGACGTATCTCGCGCGCGGTTGCGCGCCCGGCGGCTCGATCCGCAACTTCCAAAGCTATGGCCATAAAATCGGCGCGCTTTCCGAGGAGCGCCGCGGACTGCTGTGCGATCCGCAAACGTCCGGCGGGCTGCTCTGCGCCGTCCGGCCCGCCGCGGTCGACGCCTTCCTCGAACTAACCGCCGCCGAAGGGCTCGCGCTCGAGTCGCTCGGCCAAACCCGCGCCCGCGGCGACAAACTCGTCGAGGTGATCTGATGGGGGCGGTCTCTTCGTGGCTATAAAGGTTCTGGGTTTACTAGGTTCTGATCATGGCTGAAACCACCAACGATTTCCACCGCCTCGTCGTCGAGGACGTTCCGCTGATCGACGTGCGCGCGCCGGTCGAGTTCGCGGCGGGCGCGTTCCCGACCGCGGTGAACCTGCCGCTGATGAACGACGAGGAACGCCGGCTCGTCGGCATTAAATACAAACAGGCGGGGCAGGACGCCGCGATCGCGCTGGGCCATGAACTCGTCAGCGGCGCGGTGAAGGAAGAACGAATCGCCGCGTGGAAACAACGAATGGAGCGGCGGCCCGACGCGCTGATCTATTGTTTCCGCGGCGGGCTCCGTTCCCGGCTCAGCCAGGAATGGGCCGAGGCCGCCGTCGGCCGCTCGATCCCGCGGCTGGAAGGTGGATATAAAGCCTTTCGTACGTACCTCATGAACCATCTGGAGGCGGATTGGCTGAAGAGCGCCCCGCTCGTCGTGGGGGGGCGCACCGGATCGGGTAAAACCCTGTTGTTGCGCCAACTCGACAACATGATCGATCTGGAGGCGTTGGCGAACCACCGCGGTTCGTCGTTCGGTCGGTTCATCGATCCGCAACCCACGCAAATTGACTTCGAGGACGCGCTCGCGTGGAAACTGATCCAACACGAGGCCGCGGGCCGTTCGCTGATGGTGGTGGAGGACGAGGGGCGGCACGTGGGGAGTCGCTACGTCCCGCCGCGCATCGTCGACCACTTCGCCGCGGCCGCCGTGGTTCAACTCGAAACCCCGCTCGCGGAACGAACGCGGATCACGTTCGATGAATACGTCACCCTCGCGCAACAGAAGTTCGCCGCGGTGTATGGCGAAACCGGCCTCGCCGAATGGTTGGCCGATCTGCGCGGAAGCGTGGAGCGGATTCGGAAACGACTCGGCGGCGAGCGCCTTCAGCGCGTGCTGCGTTTGTTGGACGAAGCCCACGCGCGGCAAC
>JARFRL010000093.1 GCA_029287275.1 Pontiella desulfatans | reverse complement strand
GACGCGTTGAAAGCCGGGGATGCAAAGATTCTGGTCGAACATGATCTGGGTTACGTCATTGAGGGGAAGCAGGAGATCTCGCTGGCCGATTACACCCGCAAAGGCATCGAACTGTTGGATGGAAAAGACGGGTTCTTCATGATGGTTGAAGGCGGGAAAATCGACTGGTGCGGGCACGCCAACGATCTCGCCGCGAACATTCACGAAACCTTGGCGTTCGACGACGCGGTCTCCGTCGCGCTGGATTTTTGCGAACGGCACACCGACGAGTCGCTGCTGATCGTGACCGCGGATCATGAAACGGGCGGTCTTCGGCTTCAGGAGGAGAGCCCGCGGTTGAGTCAGGTGATTGACGCGCAGCGCCATCCATCGGGGTTTTACGTCAACGAACTGACGCGCTGGAAAAAGGCCGGGGTCGAGCCGGAAGCGGCGTCCGAACGGTTGAAAGCATCTTTTGGTTTTTCCGACCTTGAAGCGGACCGCGAGCAGCGGATCGCCGACGCGGTATCCGCGTCGCTTTCCAATGAGCCCGAGGCCGCGTTAAGTCCTGAGCTCCGGAAGATGTATGGCAAACGGAACGCCGCGGTGACGAGCTGTCTGAGGGAGCTGGCGGCGGGCGCCGGCGCGGAGTGGACGACCTTCGGGCACACCGACGACCGCGTGAAAACCACCGCGTTCGGGCGCTGGGCGGAAGCTTTCGGCGGCGAGCGCGACAACACGGAGCTCGGAATAAACCTTCGCCAGCTGGTCGCGCTCCAGGCGGACGGCTAGTCCCAAAGCTTCGCGGGATATTCGCCGGCGTCGTGTTTGGCCTTCAGCGCGGCGACGACGGCGGGCCGATCCGCGGGATAGGTGACGCCGAACCACTGGCTGTCGCAGCTTAGCACCTTCACGCGGGTCTCGTCCCGGGCCATCATGCTCGTGACGATTTCGGGGATGTACCACTCGGACTTCAACTCGTTCCCTTTCGCCTGAAGAAACTCGACGAACTTTTCTTCGAGCGTTTGGAAGAACTCCGGCGCGAATCCCCAGAAGTTCATGGAGACGATCTCGGCGCCGGTCATGTCGGTCGCCGCGCCGTTTTCAATGTACTGAACCGCGCCCGATTCGTTCATGATGATCTCGGTGCGCTCGTTGACCGCGGAAAGATAGCCCTCGACGGTTTCGCACACGCCGCGTGAAACGGAGCCGTGCGGTGAAAGCGTGTTTTTAAGCAGATAGCCCACCATGCAGCTCTCGCCCGCGGCCAGCTGCGCGAATCCGTCCGCGATGGTCTGGTACGCCGCGGCGCCGTAGAAGTCGTCGGCGTTCTGCACGCAGAACGGTTCGTTGACGAGGTCTTTGCACGCCAGTACGGCCTGACCGGTTCCCCAGGGTTTGGCGCGGCCTTCCGGAACAGTGAATCCTTCCGGCAAATCTTCCAGCGCCTGGAAGGCGTAGCCGACGTCGATTTTATCGGTGAACTTACTGCCGACCTGTTCTTTGAACGCGGCTTCGAAATCGCGGCGGATCACGAACGCCACTTTGCCGAAGCCCGCGG
>JARFRL010000199.1 GCA_029287275.1 Pontiella desulfatans | reverse complement strand
GGGGATCACCTCGAAATGCAGCATCATCCCGGGCTCGAACCGTTCGGTGAAAAACGCGAGCAGCTTCAGCGCGAACGCGATGTCGATGTTGAACGTGCGGTCGACGAACTTGAAATGGCGCGCGCCGCGGGCGAGCAGCTTCCCGAAGGCTGCGAAGAGCTTGTCTTCGGGGAAATAGCGCACGCTCGGATCGAGCGACGACATGCAGTATTCGCAGCGAAACGGGCAGCCGCGCGAGGCCTCCACGTAAATGGCGCGGTGCTTGATGTCCGCGTCGCTGTACAGATCATACGGCAGCTCGATCGCGGTCACGTCCACCGGCTCCGCCTCGATGACGCGGGGAGGCTTCGCGGGGAGCCCGCTGGAAGCGGGCGGTATGGCCGTATCGCCCGCTTCCAGCGGGCTTGAGGAATGGACGGCGCGGATTCCGGCTTTTATTGGGTTTTCGCGAATGTATTTTCGAATTCGGATCAGTTCGTCAATATCGCGGACAAGGTGGTCGTAATATTCCTTTTTCCAAAATGAACCGGTTGCTCCAAGGTCGCGGTTGATCTCGTTGGCGGAATACGACTTCCAAGAATGAAGGATGTCCGAAAGCTTGTGGTCTCCTAGAGGTTTAACCAGCGCGTGCACATGATTGGGCATCACAACCCACTCATCCAATTCATAGCGCTCGCCATCAAAGTGGGTGAGCGCGTCCGCGACGACGCGCGCTATCTCGGGGGTTTTCAACGCGCACGCTCCCGCGCCCGCGTCGAGCCATTCGTTCACGCGGTCGGAAAAGAGTTCATTGAAGCGCTCGCGCTCTTTTCCCGTATAGGGGGGGTGATGATGTTCCTCCCACTTTCGGCGTAGTTCCTCATATTCGTTGATGCGTGATTGAGGAATGGAGTCCGCGAGGCGAAAGGTCACGAAATAGGTCGCGGCGTCTTGCGTCCAATGCGGGAGGTTCTTGCGGCGGGTTTGGTGGACAGGACGGCTCGGATGAAAACCCGTGCTTTCGGGGAGCCCGCTGGAAGCGGGCGGTACGGAGGTCGTACCGCCGACATCTTGTCGGCTCTCCGCGTTGGCCCGCGGGAAGCAGGCGGTACGAAGCAGGCTTCGGCAGAGTTTTGGAAACTCCACCTCGCCCTCGCCGCGGATGACGTGGTCGGCGTATTGGAAGATTTCCTGCTCCTCGGTCTCGTACGAGATTTCCGGCCCGCCGAGCACGAGTTTCACCTCCGGCCGCACGCGTTTGAGCAAGGCCGCGACGTTGGTCGCCAGATCGATGTTCCAGATATAGCAGCCGACGCAGACGATTTCGGGTTCGCGGGCGAGGATTTTTTCCAGCGCGATCCGCGGCTGGACCTGCAGATCGAACTCCAGCAGCTCGCATTGGCCGCGGAGCTCGCCCATGTTGGCGAGCAGGTAGCGCGCCCCGAACGCCGTGTGGGCGTAGCGCGCGTTGAAGGCCGCGAATACGATGTCGGATGGGGAGTTCATCGCGGACGACTATGCCTCGCCGCCGCCCACTTCTCAATTTCAATTGACATATCGCCGCGACTTGACGAAAACCTTGCGGCTATGAGTTTACCCATTTGCACCTACGGAAATCCGATTCTGCGTCAAAAGGCCATCGAAGTGATGTCCGTGAACGACGACGTCCGCGCTTTGGCGAAGGAAATGTTCGCGACCATGTACGCGGAGCAGGGCGTCGGCCTCGCCGCGGAGCAGGTTGGGCGCACCGAACGTATGTTCGTGGTCGACATCCCCGCGGAGGGCGACATGGGCGAGGACGGCCAACGCGAGAATCCCGGCGTCGAGATGCCGCTCGTCTTCATCAACCCGAAAATCGTTGGGCACACCGACGACGTGCAGGTCGGGCCGGAAGGGTGTTTGAGCTTCCCCGAAATCTTCGCCAACGTGGAGCGCTGGTACGAGGTCGACGCGGAATACATCGATCTCGACGGCCTGCCGCGGACGATCCACGCCAAAGGGCTGCTTTCCCGCGCCATTCAGCACGAGCTCGACCACCTCGACGGCATCCTGCTGGTCGACCGCATGTCGCACGTCAAAAAGGTCGCGCTCGGCGGCAAGCTCAAACGCCTGGTCAAAGAGACGAAGAAGGCGCTGGGCTGATAAAGGCCACGGACAAACACGGATGAACTCGGATGGAAGAACTGATCCATAAAGACATAACCGAGAAAATTATCGGCGCGGCGTTCGAGGTTTATCGAGAGCTTGGATATGGATTTCTGGAGAAGGTTTACCAGAAGGCCATGGTTCATGAGTTGGGCCTGCGCGGGGTGAAATGCGAGGAAGAACCTCCAACTCCTGCGATGTATAAAGGCGTGAAACTACTCGATTACTTTGGCGACCTTCTGGTTGAGGACAAAGTAATGGTTGAGCTGAAGGCGCGGAAAACCTACCAATCCGATGATGAGGCCCAATTGCTAAATGAATTGCGGGCGGCGAGCCCTAAAGTTGGTCTGCTTATCAATTTCGGACGCGATGGCGTGAAGTTCAAGCGGATGGTTTTCTGAATCCCTAAAAGAAATCCGTGTTCTTCCGTGTTCATCTGTGGCTAAAATCGCCCACATGATCGCGCTGAACAAAACCATA
>JARFRL010000024.1 GCA_029287275.1 Pontiella desulfatans | reverse complement strand
TTGGACACCTCGATGAACGCGCCATCGGAAAAATAAGCGGTGTTCGCGGCGACGAACCCACTCTGATCGTCCGCGAGCGTTCCGATTCGGGGATCAACCAGATCAAGAATCGACCCGATGCAGACGCCCTCGGGAAGTTCGTCGAAGCTCGACTTCTCCCGCGACAGCTTTCCGTTCTCGAACACCACCGAGATTTTATCCAGCGGATCGAACTCCAGCTCGGACGCTTTCCAGTCGGAGGTGAATTCGGCGTTGGCCACCCGCGACACGTCGGTGAAGCGCCAGAGTTCTTCTTTCGTCGTGGGAAAACCCGTGGCCTTGAAGTTGGCCGCGGCTTTTTCGCGTAATTCCTTGAGATCCATGATTAGGCGCCCTTTTCGTCAACCCAGGAAGCGTAGCCCCCGTCTTCAAGCTCCAGCGCCAGTTCCTTGCCGCCGGATTTCACGATTTTTCCGTGAACCAACACGTGAACGTGGTCGGGAACGATGTACTCCAGCAAACGTTGGTAGTGCGTGATGACCAGGAAACCGCGGTCCGGCGAGCGCAAGGCGTTCACGCCGTCCGCGACGACGCGCAACGCGTCGATGTCGAGTCCGGAGTCGGTTTCGTCGAGAATGCCGAGCTTCGGTTCGAGCATCGCCATCTGGAAGATCTCGTTGCGTTTTTTCTCTCCACCGGAGAAGCCGGAGTTCACGGCGCGCTCCAACAGATCGTCGCGAATCTTGACGACGTTCTTTTTCTCCTCGATCAGATCAAGAAAGTCCATCGCGTCGAGTTGGTCCTTGCCCTGATATTCGCGCACGGCGTTCACCGCGGCCTTCAGGAAATACATGTTGCTGATGCCCGCGATCTCGACCGGATACTGGAACGCGAGGAACATGCCGGCGCGCGCCCGCTCGTGGGCCGCGAGGTCGTCGATATCGACTCCGTCGAACAAAACCCGCCCGCCGGTTTTAACATACGCCTCGTTGCCCGCGAGCACGTTCGAGAGCGTGCTCTTGCCGGAGCCGTTCGGCCCCCTGATCGCGTGCACCTCGCCGGGATTGATGGTGAGGTTGATCCCCTTGAGGATCGGCTTGTCCTGCACGCTCGCGTGAAGGTCTTTGATTTCTAGTAACGCCATGATTTTATTCTCCAATTCAAAAAAAGTTAACCGACCGAACCTTCAAGGCTGATGCCGAGAAGTTTCTGCGCTTCCACCGCGAACTCCATCGGGAGCTCCTTGAAGACCTCTTTGCAGAAACCGTTCACGATCAGGCTGACGGCTTC
>JARFRL010000004.1 GCA_029287275.1 Pontiella desulfatans | reverse complement strand
ATCGATCTCCCCGACCGCCAATGGCCGTCGAAGAGCCTCACCCAGTCGCCGATGTGGTGCTCGGTCGACATGCGCGACGGCAATCAAGCGTTGCCTGATCCGATGGACCCGGAACAGAAACTTGAATATTTTCAGATGCTTTGCGATGTCGGCTTCAAGCACATCGAAGTCGGCTTCCCGTCCGCGAGTCAGGACGAGTTCGATTTCTTCCGCAAGCTCATCGAAGAGGATCTCATTCCCGACGACGTGTTCATCATGGGGCTCACGCAATCGCGCCCGCATTTGATCGATCGCACGCTCGAGGCCTTCAAAGGCTGCGAGCGCGGCATCGTGCACGCCTACATCGCGCCGTCCGATCTTCACATGAAGCAGGTCTTCGGCATGGAACGCCCGCAGCTCATCGAGACCGCGGTCGCGGCCACGAAACAGATCCGCGCGCTTTCCGACGCGATGCCCGAGTCCGATATCCGCTACGAATTCTCGCCGGAGGAGTTCACCGACACCGACATCGATTTCTCCCTCGAGCTGTGCGAGGCCGTCTTCGCGGCGTGGGGCAAGGGGAGTCCGGAAAAACCGGTGATCATGAACCTCCCCGCGACCGTCGAGCGTCGTCCGCCGAACCACTACGCCGACATGATCGAGAAATTCTGCCGCGACTTTTCCGAGCGCGACGGCATCCTCGTCTCGCTCCACTCGCACAACGACCAAGGCATGGCCGTGGCCGCCACCGAGCTCGCGCTCCTGGCGGGCGCCGATCGCGTGGAAGGCACGCTCTTCGGACACGGCGAGCGCACCGGCAACGTGGATCTCGTGACGGTCATTACCAACCTCTTTTCCCGCGGCATTGAAACCGGGATCGACTTTTCGGATCTCGGGACCGTCGCCGCGACGGTGGAACGTTTGACCGGCATGCCGATCTATTACCGCCAGCCGTACGCGGGCAGCTACGCCTTCACCGCCTTCTCCGGCTCGCATCAGGACGCCATCAACAAGGGCGTGCACAAGCTCGCGGAAGCGCCTGATCGTTTCGGCATGGGCTGGAAGGTGCCGTATCTCCATATCGACCCCGCGGACCTCGGCCGCAAGTTCGAGCGGCTGATCCGCATCAACTCGCAGTCCGGCAAGGGCGGAATCGCGTGGGTGCTCGAGCAGGACTTCGGCGTCGAGATTCCGAAGGCGATGCAGCCCGAGCTCGGCAAATACGTGCAGGGCTATAGCGAGAAAGTCGGCCGCGAAATCAGCGCCGATGAAGTGCACGAGGTCTTCCAGCGCGAGTTCGTCTCGCCGGAAGGGCCGTACGAGCTCGTGGGTTACTGGCCGCGGCCGGACGACAACGATCCGACCTTCATTCACGGCGAGGTCAAAGTGCGCGTCAACGGCGAGGAGAAGACGGTGGTCGCCGACGGCAACGGGCCGATTTCCGCGTTCGTCGCCGCGATCAACCAGATCGTCGACGTCGACTTCACCGTGGACGATTATCACGAGCAGGCGATCGGAAAAGGCGCGGACGCCCTGGCGCTCGCGTACGTTCCGCTCAAGCTCGCGGACAACGGCGTGATCTTCGGCGTCGGCTCGAACTCGAACATCAACCAGGCCGCGGTGCGCGCCATCGTCGCCGGCCTTAACCGCGTCGCGAATACGTAATATTTCACCACGAAGAAAAGAAGCTCACGAAGCAGGGCCCGCGGGCTTCGTGTTCTTCCCATCTTCGTGGTGAAAATAGAGGAGGTACTGAAATGAATCTGAGTGAACACACGAAACCGTTCGCGGTGCTGGGTCATCCGATCGGGCACTCGCTTTCGCCGGTCATGCACAACGCGTCGATGAACGAATTGAACTTCGACGGCGTCTATCTCGCGCTCGACGTCCATCCGGATCGTCTGATGGAGGTCTTGCCTTCGATGGCGCTGATGGGTTTCGCGGGCGTCAACCTGACCGTGCCGCACAAGGAGATCGCGTTCCGCGGGCTCGAAAAGCTCGACGCCAGCGCGAAGCTGTTCGGCGCGGCCAACACGGTCGAGTTCACCGCGGACGGCATGGTGGGGCACAACACCGACGGCTACGGGTTTCTCAAGGCGCTCGAAGAGGCGTTCGGAGATTCCGTGAAAGACGAATCGATCTTCGTGCTCGGCTGCGGCGGGGCGGGGAGGGCGACCGCGTTGAAAGCCGCGACGGAAGGCGCGAAAGCGCTGGTGCTCGCGGATATCGACGCGGAGCGCGTTCAGAAACTGGAGACTGAAATCCGAGGACTGACCCCTGATGTGGAAATTTTTCAGGCCTTGGACCAAGCCGCTCAGGTCGAGCTGTGCCGCGGTTGCGATCTGGTCGTGCAGGCCTCGCCGGTCGGCATGAAGAAGGGCGACCCCTCGCTATTGCCCGCGGAAGCGTTCCGGGAAGGGCAACGCGCCTTCGACCTGATTTACATGTATCCCGAAACCGCGTTCCTGACCACCGCGCGCGAAGCTGGCGCGGCGATTGCT
This sequence comes from Pontiella desulfatans, assembly GCA_029287275.1. Lineage (GTDB taxonomy): Bacteria > Verrucomicrobiota > Kiritimatiellia > Kiritimatiellales > Pontiellaceae > Pontiella > Pontiella desulfatans_A. The sequence goes on along the minus strand of JARFRL010000004.1, from coordinate 8,222 downwards.
AATGGTTTAGGCATGTTGCTGCATCAGGGCGCGCGCGCCTTCGAAATCTGGACCGGCGTCGAACCGTCGGTGCCGGCGATGAGGAAGGCGTTGGAAGACGCGGTTTATGGAGCGTGAAGAGTGACGATTGAGGCGTGAAAATCGCGGCGTGAGAATTGACGCGCTCCGTCGCGGCTTTTTTTTCACGGCTCACGGCTCACGATTCACGACTCACGAAAATAGGGACGATTGGGATGGATTTCTTGTTTTGGTACTACACCTGCGTGGTGTTTTTGTTCGGAGCCTGCTGGGGCAGTTTCCTGAACGTGTGCATCTATCGCATTCCCGCGGAGCTCTCCGTGGTGAAGCCGCGGTCGCGGTGTCCGAAGTGCATGACCAATCTGGCCTGGAAGGACAACATCCCGATCTTCGGCTGGATCTTCCTCGGCGGAAAGTGCCGCTATTGCAAGGCGCCGATCTCGCCGCGCTATCCCTCCATCGAGCTGCTCACCGCGATCCTCTTCACGTTGGTTTGGGTGGTCTTCCCGTTCCAGCTGGTAACGATTCCCTACATGGTGCTGGTGTTCGGCCTGATTCTCGGCAGCATGGTTGATTTCGATGAAATGTGGCTTCCCGACCGCTGCACCATCGGCGGCATGATCATTGGCCCGATCTTTAGTTTTTTCATCCCGGCCATGCACGGCGCCGAGACCGGCGTCGAGAGTTTGCTCGCGTCGTTGATCGGGCTCGCGGTCGGCTTTGGCTCGCTTTGGTCCGTCGCGTTGCTCGGCAAGTTGATCCTCAAGAAAGACGCCATGGGCTTCGGTGACGTGAAGCTGATGGGCGCGCTCGGCGCGTTCCTCGGTTGGGAGTCGATCATCTTCATCGTGTTCGTCTCCTCGTTGCTTGGAACGATCGTCGGCGTGAGCGTCATCCTCGCGGGCAAGAAGGAATGGCAGAGCAAGATCCCGTTCGGTCCCTACATCGCGCTGGCCGCGATCCTGTGGATGCTGGGCGGATCGGCGCTGTGGGAGCTGTATCTCGACTGGATGCGCGGCGCGGCGTATTAAGCGCGGGCCACGAAAAAAGCTCCCCGATCGAGGGAGCTTTCTCTCTTCCAACTGAATGGAAAATCCTAGCTGCGCGTGCGACGGCTGTTGGCCAGGCGTTTTTTCTTTTCGCTCGGCTTTTCGTAGCAGCGCTTGGAACGCATGGTTTTCAGGACGCCTTCCTTGTCCAGCGCCTTTTTCAGACGACGCAGGGCGCGGTCAACGCTTTCACCGCGGCGTACTTTCACTTCACAGGTTTCTTGTGCCATTTCTAATTTCACCTCCCCCAATCGTTCGGGGTCAAAAACAAGGGGCGAAACCTAGGGAAATGGTCCCGTGAAGTCAAACGGAATATCCGGTTGAATCAAGCCGTCCGCGGATCAGTCGGTCGCGAGCGCGGCGAGTTCGGGATTCAATGGAGCGCCCTTGTAGATCTGGTTCACGATCAGCGTGCTGATGCCCTGCAACGCGCCGAGATGCGGCAGGAACTCGAAATGAACCTTGGGAAAGTTCGCTCGTTCCTCCTCGATCAGTTTCGGAATGTCGTTCACCACGTGGGTGCCGGCCGCGAGGAAGTACGGGAACACCTTGATTTCCGTCGCGCCGTCCGTCACCAGATCGGCGACCGCGGAGTCGATCTGCGGGCTGGAAATCTCCAGAAACGCGCTCGTGACGAGATCGAAGGCCGGGCCCGCGTTCTCGCTTACGCGGATCGCGAGGCGGCGAACTTCTTCGTTAGATTCCTTCCGGCGGCTGCCGTGGGCGACGATTAATAGTGCTTTCATGCGGTCTCCTAACGGGTGCGAGCCAGCGGCTGTTCGCTAGCTCAGATTACCGATAATAGACACCATGGGAAGGAACATGGCAATCACAATTGTCCCGACGACCACCGCGAGCAGCACGATCAGCAGCGGCTCGATGATCGAACTGAGCGCGGCCACGGCGTTGTCCACTTCGTCCTCGTACATGTCCGCGGTCTTGAGCAGCATCGCGGGCAGCTCGCCGGTTTCCTCGCCAACCTCCACCATGCCGCCGAAAATCGGCGGGAAGACGCGGTTGGCTTCCACCGGCGCGGCCATGGGCTCGCCCTCTTTGATGTCGTCGTGGATTTCCTGAACCGCGCGCGCGACGACCTCGTTGTCGAGGGTTTCCTTGACGATGGTCAGCGCCTGTAGAATCGGAACGCCGGATTCCATCAGCGTGCCGAGCGTGCGGGCGAACCGCGCCAGCGACGCCATGCGGGTCAGATTGCCGAACAGCGGAATCGAGAGTTTCAGCGAGTCGAGGACCACCCGGCCAAGCTGGAACCGGCGCGCCGCGGCCGCGAGCGCGACCACGCCGACCAGAACGCCGATCCCGACGGGCCAGTGGTTCTTCACGTGCTCGCTCACGCCCATCACGAACAGCGTGAGCGGCGGCAGGGCGCGGCCTTCGAGCATGTCGGCGAAAATGGTTTCGAACTTGGGAATGATCGCGACCATCAAAAAGATCATGATGCCCATGGAGGCGAGCAGCACGACGATGGGATAGGTCATCGCGCCGCTGACTTTGTTCCGCACCTTCTGAGCCTTCTCCATGTAGGTCGCGAGCCGTTCGAGCACCACGTCGAGCACGCCGCCCGCCTCGCCGGCCTTGACCATGTTGACGTACAGCCGGTTGAAAATCCGCGGATGCGCCGCGAGCGCGTCGGCGAAGGTGCCGCCGCCCTCGATCGAATCGGCGATCTCGCGCGCGGCTTTCTTCAGCGCGGCGTTGCTCTCCTGCCGCTCCAGCACCTTGAGGCCGCGGAGCAATGGAAGTCCGGCGTGGATCAGCGTCGCCATCTGGCGGGTCAGCACCATCAGTTGTTTCGGGCGAACGGTCGAGAGCGCGGCGGGCATACGAATCTCCATGCTCAGCCCCGCGCCGCGGGCTTTTCTCTTTTCCGCGGCCGGCAGCTTCAGGTCGGTGCCGGCGACCGCGGTCGGGAACAACCCTCTGCTTTTAAGCCGCGCCGTCGCCGCCGCGGCGTCCGCCGCGGTGACCGTTCCGGTCTTCTCGTCGCCGTTGATGTCGTGGGCCGTGTAATTGAACTTAGGCATGGTTTCTCACGTGTATTGAATGATTTCCTCGACCGTGGTCTGGCCGTCGAGGATAAGGCGGAGGCCGTCCTCGCGCAGCGTGCGCGTGCCGAGCTCCACGGCTTTGTCGCGCAGGACGTGGGTGGGTCGTTTTTCGATGATCGCGGCGCGCAGCGCGTCGTTGATTCGCATGTACTCGAAAATGGCTCGTCGGCCGGCGTGGCCACTATGGTCGCAGGCCTCGCAGCCTTCGCCGCGGTAGAAGGGTTGCTCGCCGATCTGGCTCCGGTCGAGCTCCAGCAGCTTCAGCGTTTCGTCGTCCGGTCGATACGCGACCTTGCAGGCGGGGCAGATGGAGCGAACCAGACGCTGGCCCATCACCGCTTCCAGGGTCGAGGCGATGAGGTAGGGCTCCACCTCCATGTCGATCAGGCGGGTGATCGCGCCGGGCGCGTCGTTGGTGTGCAGCGTGCTGAAGACGAGATGGCCGGTGAGCGAGGCCTGGATCGCGATCTGGGCCGTGGCGCGGTCGCGGATCTCGCCGACCATGATGACGTCCGGATCCTGCCGCAGAAACGAACGCAGGGCCGACGCGAACGTGAGGCCGATGTTCTCGCGGACCGGCAGTTGGATGATGCCCTCGACGTCGTATTCCACCGGATCTTCCGCGGTGAGAATCTTCGTTTCCGCTCGATTGATGTGTTGAAGCGCGGCGTAGAGCGTGGTCGTTTTGCCCGAGCCGGTCGGCCCCGTGACGATTACGATGCCGTTCGGCTTCTCGATGTCCTCGAGAAAGCCGCGCCGGATGTCGTCGGGGAAGCCGATTCGTTCGATGTCGAGCTGGACGTTGGAGCGGTCGAGCACGCGCAGCACGACGCTCTCGCCGAATTGGGTCGGCAGGGTGGAAACGCGGAAGTCGATGGAGCGGCCCGCCACGTCGAGTTGGATCCGTCCGTCCTGCGGCAAGCGCGACTCGGCGATGTCGAGGCCGGAGATCACCTTGACGCGGGAGATGATCGGCAAGGCGAGGTTTTTGGGCGGCGGCGCCATTTCGTGGAGCGCGCCATCGACGCGGTAGCGGATTTTGAACGCGCGCTCGAACGGCTCGAAATGGATGTCGGAGGCGCGGTCCTTCACCGCTTGAAACAGCACCAGGTTCACGAATCGGATCACCGGCGTGGCGCTCGCGGCGTGCTCGATGTCGGCCAGATCCGCGGCCTCGTCCAGATCAACCAGTTCGCCCGCGTCCTCCAGGTCGGAGTCGAGCGCGGAGAGCAGCTCGTTGATGGAGTCGCTCTCCTCGCCGTATAGATCGAGGATGCGTTCATTCACGTCGGCTTTGGACGCGACCACGTACGCGACGCGTTTGGAAAGCACGAAGGCGATATCGTCGCGCACGGCCGGGCTGGGCCATTCGGCGACCGCGAGCACGACCGCGTCGCCATCGAGGCGGAACGGCGCCGCGGAGTACATGCGGGCGATGCTCGCGGGCACGGCCTTCGAGAGGCGCGCGGCCGGCGGCGCGGCCGAAAGGTCGACGACCTCGCTTCCCAGAATGAGCGCCACCGTCGCGAGATAACCCGCCTCGTTCATGAAACCCTGCTCGATCGCGATCTCGCGCACGGGGCGGCCCTGCTCGAGATGCTCCTGGTGAATGGCTTCGGCCTCGTCCGTGGACAGGCATCCCGTTTCCACGAGCTCGCTGAGTACGGGGTGATAAGCCGTCATCACGCTTCGTCCCTCATGGTGACGCGCAGGATCTCGTTCATGGTGGTCAGGCCGTCCGCGACCTTGCTCATGCCGTCTTCGCGCAGCGTGCGCATGCCCAGCGCGCGGGCCTCGGCCCGCAACGCCGTGGTGGGCGCGCCGGCGTGGATCATCCGCCGCAGATCGTCGTTCACGTTCATCAGCTCGAAAACGCCCTTGCGTCCGTGGAATCCGGTGCCGCCGCACGCGGCGCAGCCGTCGCCCCGCCACAGCGCGGGAAGGTCGCCGACCAGCCGCCGCTCGGTCTCCGCGGGGGCGTAGCTGGTTTTGCAACTTTCGCAAATCGTCCGCACCAGTCGCTGGGCCATGATGCCGCGGACGGAGGAGGCCACGAGAAACGGTTTCACGCCGATGTCGACCAAGCGCGTGACGGCGCTGGGCGCGTCGTTGGTGTGCAGCGTGCTGAGCACCAGATGGCCGGTCAACGCGGCGTTGATCGCGATCTCCGCGGTTTCCTTGTCGCGGATCTCGCCGATCATGATGATGTTCGGCGCCTGGCGCAGGATCGCGCGCAGCGCCGCGCTGAAGGTCATGCCGATGTTCGACCGGACGCGCACCTGGTTGACGCCGCTCAACTGATACTCGACCGGATCCTCGACCGTGATGATCTTGCGGTCGGGCTGGTTCAGATGGTTGAGGCAGGCGTAGAGCGTGGTGGTTTTTCCGGAGCCGGTGGGGCCCGTGATCAGCAGGACGCCGTCGGGATATTTGATGAGCCGCTCGAAACGGTTCTGGTCGTCGGATCCGAATCCGAGGTTGGGCAGGCCGAGGGTCAGATTCTGTTTGTCGAGAATACGCATGACGACGCTTTCGCCGTGGTTGGTCGGGATGGTGGAAACGCGCAGGTCCAGGTCGCGGCCCATCGCGTGGATCTCGACGCGGCCGTCCTGCGGCAGCCGCTTCTCGGAAATTTTCATGCCCGCCATGATTTTAATCCGGCTGATGACGGAGGGGTGCAGTCGCCGCGGCGGACCTTCGACCTCGCGCAAAACGCCATCGACGCGGTAGCGCACGCGGAAGTGTTTCGAAAGCGGTTCGAAATGGATGTCGGACGCGCGCTGTTTGAAGCCTTCGATAATCAGCGTGTTGACGAGCTTGATGATCGGTTCCTCGCCGTCGGGGCTCGTGGCGGTCGACCCCTCCGCGTCGTGGCGGTTCGGGTCCTCCGCGTCGCTCATCAGGCCGATCATCGTTTCGAGTTCGGCGTCGGCCGCGGGATAGAGGCGCTCCAACGCCGCGGCGATGTGTTCCGGCGACGCGGCGACGATCTCGGTCGGCTCGTTGAACAGATAGCGGAGCGTGTCCTGCGTCTCGATGTCCAATGGATCGCCGAACGCGACCACGCCTTCGCTGACCGGAACGATTCCGTATCGCCGCGCGGTTTCCGCGTCGAGCAGGCGGGCGGCGGACGGGGGCGGATGGGTCGCGGTGAGCTCGACGGACTCCATGCCCGCGGCCTCCGCGATCCGCGCGAACAGCCGGCTCTTGTCGTGGCCCGCTTTCTCCAGCGCGTCGAGCAGGTTGACGCCGTCGCGCTCGGCCTCCGCCAGCGCCGTCTCAAGCTCTTTCGCGCCGACCTCGTTTTCCAGAATTGCCGCCAAGTATGAGTTGTTCCGCGTCACGCCGTTTCCACGCCTTCCATTGAATGAAAAAAGGGTCGCGTAAATCGGCGCGGGGTGAAACAAAAAAAGGCCGCCCCGAGGGACGGCCTTTGGAATCGAATAAGCGGGACTTATCTGATTTTGCCTTCTTCGCGGCGTTTGTTCACCACTTCCTCGGCGATCGAGAACGGAACGGCCTCGTAGTGCTCGAAGGTCATGGAGAACGAAGCGCGGCCCTGGGTGAGGGAGCGGATCGTGTTGGAGTAGCCGAACATTTCGCTCAGCGGAACCATGCCCTTGACGATCTTCATGCCGCCGCGCTCGTCCATGGACTCGATGCGTCCGCGGCGCTGCGCGATGGTGGAGTTGCACGGGCCCATGAATTCTTCCGGCGTCGTGATCTCGATGCTCATGATCGGCTCCAGCAGCTGCGGGTTGCCTTTCATGAAGAGTTCCTTGAAGCCCTGACGACCCGCGATCTGGAAGGCGAAGTCGGAGGAGTCGACGTCGTGGTAGGAACCGTCGGTGAGGGTAACCTTCATGTCCACGACCGGATAGCCCGCGAACGGACCGGCTTCCAGCGCCTGAATGACGCCCTTCTCGACGGACGGGATGTATTCCGCGGGAATGCGTCCACCAGTCACCTTGTTTTCGAATTCGAAGCCGTCGCCCGGTTTACCCGGCTCGACGCCCATGACCACGTGGCCGTACTGACCGCGTCCACCGGACTGCTTGGAGTGCTTGTAGGAACCGTCGGCCGGGGAGGTCGCGGTTTCGCGGTAGGCCACTTCCGGCCGGCCGACTTCCGCGACGACCGCGAATTCGCGCTTGAGGCGGTCAACAATGATTTCGAGGTGAAGCTCGCCCATGCCGGCGATAATGGTTTCGCTGGTTTCATGGTCGAACGCGACGGTGAAGGTCGGATCTTCGTCGGCCAGACGATGCAGGGCTTCGCCCAGCTTTTCGTTGTCGGCGTTGGATTCCGGCTTGATGGAAATCGAGATCACCGGCGCGGGGAAGTCCATGGACTCGAGGAAAATCTCGTTGTCCTTGTCGCACAGGGTGTCGCCCGTTTTGGTTTCGGAGAGACCAGCCACCGCGACGATGTCGCCGGCGACGGCCATGTCGATGGCTTCCTGTCGGTTGGAGTGCATGCGGAGCAGACGGCCGATGCGCTGTTTCTTCTGCTGGGAAGAGTTCCAGATGGTGGTGCCGGCGACCATGGTGCCCGAGTAAAGGCGCAGGTAGGTCAATTTGCCCATGTGCTTGTCGGACATGATCTTGAACGCCAGGGCGGAGAAGACTTCGTTGTCGTCCACTTTACGCTGGTTTTCCGGATCCTTGGTGCAGATGATCGGCGGGATTTCGTTCGGCGCGGGGAGAATTTTAATGACGCCGTCGAGTACCTGCTGAACGCCTTTGTTCTTGAAGGCGGAGCCGCAATAAACCGGAACAACCTGGCGGGCGCAGGTGGCTTTGCGCAGAATCTTCCAGATTTCGTCTTCGGTCAGGTCGCCTTCCTCGAAATATTTCTCGAGCAGTTCTTCGTCCATTTCCGCGCATTTTTCAACGAGGTTGTTGCGCCATTCCTTGGCGGTTTCAAGCAGATCGGCGGGAACATCGGTTTCGTCCCATTCCGCGCCCTTGGAGTCTTCCTTGAAGATCAGGGCTTTCATGGTGATGAGGTCGATCACGCCGGTGAAGGTGTCGGACGCGCCAATCGGAATCACCACCGGAACGGCGTTCGCGCCGAGCATGTTCTGAAT
>JARFRL010000306.1 GCA_029287275.1 Pontiella desulfatans | reverse complement strand
ACGCCCGTGATGATCTATGACCGATTCAACGCCTTCGGTCTCAAGTACGCCCGTCCCGTGGCCGCTCTATTCATCCTTGTTTGCCTGACCCTCTTCGTATTGCTGAGACTACTTGCCCGGAAAAAAAACCATGCTCGAAGTTAAGGACATATCCCTCGCGTTGGGCGAATTTCACGTGAAAGACATCTCCTTCCGCGTGGAACGGGGCGCCTATTTCGTTTTGCTCGGCGAATCCGGAGCGGGGAAGTCGGTCGTGTTGGAAATCATCACGGGACTGCTTAAACCGGAAAAGGGGGGAATTCTGCTGGATCAACGTGAGATCTCCCGCGATCCCATTTCGTCCCGCGGGATTGGACTGGTTTACCAGGATCAGTCGCTTTTTCCGCATATGTCGGTTCGTCAAAATATCGCCTATCCGCTGCGCGGCGCCAAACGGTCGCGAAAAATGATCGAGCATGAGGTGGAAGAGTTGGCCGAAAAAGTTGGAATTACGCGGTTGTTGAGCCGTTCCGCCGCCTCCCTGTCGCAGGGCGAAGCGCAACGAACCGCCCTTGCCCGCGCCTTGGCCACCCACCCGAAGTTGTTGTTGCTCGATGAACCGTTGGCCTCGCTGGACGTGACCGCGAAAACCAGCATGCGCTCATTGCTGCGCGAGCTGAATAGGGACGGGTTGACCATCGTTCACGTCACGCACGATTACAAGGAGGCGATTTCGTTGGCGTCTCGCCTCGCGGTGCTCGAGAAGGGGACGATTGTCCAATGCGGGACGCCGGAGGAGGTTTTCGACCATCCCAAGTCGGAATTCATCGCGCGCTTCACTGGAGTAAGGAATTTTTACAAGGGTTCGCTTTGGCGAGCGAGTCGCGATCTATCCGTGTTTAAAACGGCCGGATTGGAGTTCGACGTGGCCACGGACGAACCCGATGGCAACGGCTATCTGCTCCTCCGGACGCGGGATATCGTTCTTTCGAACAGCGTTCCGTCCGACAGTCAACGAAATCATTTCAAAGGCGAGGTCACGGATGTGGAACCCGCGCGGCTGGGGGTGGAGGTGACCGTTGATATCGGTGTTTTGGTCACCGCGTCGGTGACCGACGAATCGATGGCGGCCCTCGATATCAGGCTGGGCCAGAGCCTGTGGATAAACTTCAAAGCCACGGCGACGCGCTTTGTCGCGGAGCAAACATAATGATTGAAGGGGAACTTAGTATGATCACATTCGACGAAGCGTACGCGTGCGTGATGGACGCGGTGATCCCGATGGGACGCGAGGCGGTCGCGCTGGAAGAATGCATGGGCCGCGTGTTGGCGGAGGAGGTGGTCTCGGACCTCGACATGCCGCCGTTCAACAAATCGGCGATGGATGGCTACGCCTGTCGAAAACAGGATCTGGGGCATGCATTGCGCGTCGTCGAAGAAATCCCCGCCGGGTATCAGCCGCGGCGAAGCGTGGGCGAAAACGAGTGCGCCAAAATCATGACCGGGGCGATGGTGCCGGAAGGCGCCGATTGCGTCATCATGGTGGAGTACGTCGAAGAGGTTTCGGAAAACACGATTCGCTACCTGAAGGAAAGCACGAAAGAAAATATTTGCCGCGAAGCCGAGGATCTTCGGCGGGGGGACAAGGTTCTCGAGAAAGGCGCGCTGATCAGTCCGCGGCAAATCGCGGTGCTGGCGACCGTCGGTCACGTGAATCCGATGGTGGCCACGCGACCGCGGGTGGGCGTCATTTCCACGGGGAACGAGCTGGTGGAACCGTCCGAAAAAGCGAGCGGACCGAAAATCCGAAACAGCAACGGATGGCAACTCGCGGCGCAAGTGGAAGAGATGGGCTGCCTGGCCAAAAATTATGGAATCGCCGAGGACACCGAGGAGGCGCTGAACGCCGTGGTGAGCCAAGCGATCGCGGAAAACGACGTGCTCTTGCTCTCCGGAGGAGTTTCCATGGGGGACTATGATCTGGTTCCGGGAATTCTGCGGGAAAACGGCATCGAATTGCTGTTCACGAAGGTCGCGATCAAGCCGGGACGTCCTTCCACGTTCGGCGTGGGCGAAACGACGCGCTGTTTCGCGCTGCCGGGCAATCCCGTCTCCACCTTCATACAGTTTGAAATGCTCGTGAAGCCCGCGCTGTTCAAAATGATGGGGCATGATTATCGTCCGACGGTCGTCAAGGCCAAGGTTCAGCGCGACATTCGCCAGAAACAGGCGGATCGACTTTCCATCATTCCGGTGAAACTCGTCGCGGCGGATGAGGTTGAACCGGTGGACTATCATGGCTCCGCCCATATCAGCGCCATGTGTGAAACCGATGGCTTCGTGATTTTTCCCAGCATGGAAACCTTGATCAAAAAAGGAAGCGTGACGGATGTTCGATTGCTTTGACCGAAGAATTCACTACCTGCGGATTTCCGTAACCGATCTCTGCAACCTGCGATGCGACTATTGCATGCCGGAAGAGGGCATCCAGCGGATACCGCGTGGAGACATCCTTTCGCTGGAGGAGATCCGCGACATCACGGAAGCCGCGGTTGAACTGGGGATCGATAAGGTCCGCCTGACCGGAGGAGAGCCACTGGTGCGCCGGAACATCATCTATCTGGTCGGCATGCTTTCGCGCGTCGACGGCGTCAAGGATCTGGCGATGACGACCAACGGCACGTTGCTCGACACGTTCGCGCGGCCGCTGAAGGACGCGGGCTTGCATCGGCTCAACGTCAGCCTCGACACGCTTGATCCCGCGCGCTATCGGGAAAAGACCCGCCGCGGGGATTTGGAAGACGTGCTGCGCGGACTGGAGGCCGCCAAAGCCGTCGGGTTCGACCAGATCAAGATCAATTGCGTTATCGCCGAACACTCCAAAGAGGAGGATGCTCTCGCGGTCGGCGCCTTCGGCGAGCGGCATGGATACGAGGTGCGCTATATCCGGAGCATGAACCTGCGGGAAGGTTCCTTTTGGACGATCGAAGGGGGCGATGGCGGAAACTGCGACGCGTGCAACCGCTTGCGGTTGACCAGTGATGGGAAGGTCTATCCCTGTCTCTTCAACGACATCCATTATTCCGTCAAGGAAATGGGCGCCAAAGCGGCGTTGTTGGCCGCGGCGGGCAACAAGCCGGAATCCGGACACAAGAGCGAAAACAACCACTTCAACGTCATGGGTGGCTGAATCTTAAAAATGACCGCGAACGCGCTCAAGCCGAGAATGAGGATGGGCGAACGCCGATGTCGGCGCGAAGCGTCATGAGAAAACGACTTAAAAAAAGGATGCTTAATGAACGCGGAAATCATATCCGTCAATATTTCGGAGAAGAAGGGCACCGTAAAGAAACCGGTTGCTGGAATCACCTTGACGCTGAACGGGATCGACGAAGACGCGCATGCTGGAAGTTGGCATCGTCAAGTTAGCCTGTTGGCTCAGGAGAGCGTCGACCGGTTTTCCGTCGGGTCCGACCGCGGATTCGAACCCGGGGAATTCGCCGAAAACATTACCACGCGGGGTATCGATCTGACTCGGATAAACCTGCTTGACCGTTTCAAAATCGGTGAGGCGGAGCTGGAGGTCACGCAGATTGGCAAGACGTGCCATGGCGATGGTTGCGCCATCTTCGTCGAGGTCGGTAAATGCGTGATGCCGAAGGAAGGGATTTTTTGCCGCGTCATTCAAGGGGGGACGGCCCGCGCGGGAGACACGCTGGAATATATTCCAACCGCGCGCGTTGTTTGAATCAGCACGATGAACGACCGGGTGGCGTCAGGGCGACTCGTGACGGCGGAGAAGATCCGCGCGCTCTCGCGCTGGCCTGTGATTCTTTTTTCCGGATGACGAAACCGAATGCGTCGCCGATGAGGCTCGTTCCTGTTACAACTGTTTGAGACGGCGCTGGACCGCCAGTGGAATGGTCTGTTTGAAATAGAGGTCGATATGATTACGATTAAACAAATGAGTATCGCGTTGGTGGTGTTGGTCGCCTCTTTTTCCGCGCGGACGGCGGTCGCCGCGGATGGGGTTTGTGGAGGAAAGAACACGCCGTTGACGTTGAGTTCATCGACGGTTTCCGATGGCGAGAAGAACGTGGAGCCAGGGCGGGAAATCAAACTGGTATTCAGCAAAAACATTTCGAATATCACGGTAAAGGAAGCTAACCGGACGTGTTTCTCCATGAGCGATTCCGCCGGCCGCGAAATTCCCCTTGAGGTGGTGCTTTTCGACGATCAGTTGGAGCGCGAAAAACGAAATGACGTGCTACTGAAGCCGACCTATCCAACGGATTCGAGAACGTACGTCATTACGGTTGGCGGGGCTTTGAAAGCCAAAAACGGGGCCTCGCTGGAGGGCGACGTGGTCATAGGTTTCACCTTGACCGGCTCTGAAAGCGGCTCCGGACGCGGCCGTTTTCCCGTGGTAATGGTTGTTCCGGTCGCTTTTCTTTTTGTTTCCATCGCTTACTTCATCCACCAACGCGCGCAAGCCGAGTAAAACACACTCCGGACTAATCCGCGCCATCTGTGTCTTGCTCCCGATACTGTTTGTCGGGTTGCCGCTGTTTGTCGGGCGGTATGATCTATCAGTCCAGGAACCCTCTCTATTTTGTCCCATCCCGCCGAGTGGATGAACGATCCCGATCGGGCGATTGAATATTCATTGATTTATGAAATCCGGTTGCCGCGGGCTCTTTTGGCCTTCGTGGTGGGTGGCGCGCTGTCGGTGAGCGGAGGCGCCTTGCAGGGCATGTTTCGTAATCCGCTGGTCGATTCAGGCATGTTGGGCGTGAGCACGGGAGCGGGGTTTGGGGCGTGCCTCGGGATCATGCTCTTTCATCATGCCGCCATGGTCTATGCCTTGGCGTTTT
>JARFRL010000083.1 GCA_029287275.1 Pontiella desulfatans | reverse complement strand
AGCATACCGCTGGCCACGCGTCTTAGCAAACTCTTTAAAGGAGCGTTCTTTAAACCGTTGAGCGATCGAATCGCCTCGTTCTTGTAATGCTCCAATAGTCGCGCCGCTTTTTCCGCGACCATCAGCTCGTCCAGCACGCGGTTGAGGTTGGGCGAATCGTTGGTGAGCGGAGCGTGCTCGTTCGCGAGAGCCAGCAAGATGGACGCGCGCAAGTCGATCGCCTCGCCGGCGCGATACTCTTCCAGATCGTCCTTGATCTGATACGCCACGCCGAGGGACTCGCTGAACGACTGGAGCGTTTCCAGCAACGCGGCGTCCGCTCCCGCGGCCAGCGCGCCAAGCCGCAGCGCGACCCCGAACGCCGGCGCGGTTTTAAGCCGGAACACTTCGATGATCTCGTTGACGGTGAACACCCGCCCGGTCGCGACGCCGCGCAGCTCGGCGCCCTGCCCCAGACACAGCGAGCGGTGGTTCTCGGTGGCGACGCGGAGGGGTTCGCCGCCGAGGTGTTCGACCTTCGAAATCCACCGATACCCCTCGCCCACCAGAAAGTCGCCGACGTTGATCGCGACGGGAACGCCAAACCGCGCGTGCAGCGTCGGAGCGCCGTAGCGCGAATCGTCGTCGTCCTCGATGTCGTCGTGAACGAGCGAGGCCTTGTGGAAACATTCCACCGCGACCGCGAGATCGCGGACGCCCGCCGAAAAATCCGTCGCGCCGTCGTTGAGCGCGCTATGGACGCAGGCCAGCAGATACGGCCGCCAGCGCTTGCCGTCTTTCAGCAGCCAGTCATACGCGATCCGCTCGGTCTCGCTTCCGATGTTCCAATCCCGCGCGGGAGAGAACCAGGCGTCGACGATCGAGCGGATCGCCTGGGTGTCGACTTGGTTTTTCCAAGCGATGGCGGACTTCAGCCGGATCGCGGAGCGCACGTGATCCGTGTCGGTTTTGGTGCCCACGCAGCCATCAACGACCAACGGAATCGCGAGGCCGGGGATCGCGCCGTCGGCCATGTGCGGAAACGACTTCTCGAGCGCGTTCAAGCAACTGACGCCGACGACCGCGTCGATCTTGCCGCCATCCAACAGCTTGGTGACGACGGTGGAGCCTTCCGCGACGAGCACGACATAGCCCAGCTCCTCGGCCATGGACTGCAATTCGCCAATGTCGCACCGTCCGCACTCCTCGCACATCAGGCCGAACTCGTCCATCGCGGCGGGGCAGTTCTTGAAATCGCGCAGGCATTGCGG
>JARFRL010000281.1 GCA_029287275.1 Pontiella desulfatans | reverse complement strand
CATAGGTTGGTCGTCAAGCGGGTTGAATTCGCTGTGCGTGATGCCCGAACCCGCGCTCATGCGCTGCACGTCGTTCGGGCGAACCACGGAGCCGGTGCCCATGCTGTCTTTATGTTCCAGGGCGCCCTCCACGACGTAGGAAATGATTTCCATGTTTTCGTGCGGGTGGGTGCCGAATCCTTCGCCGGGCTCGATGATGTCGTCGTTGATCACCCGCAGGGACCGAAATCCCATGTGGCGCGGATCATAGTAGCTCGCGAACGAGAACGAGAATTTGCTGTGCAGCCAGCCGTGTTCGGCCACGCCGCGTTCATTGGCCTTTCGTATTACGATTTCAGAGGTGTTCATGGAGGGCTCCTTGGCTTGCGCGGCAAGGGCCGCCGCGCCGGTCGCCGCGATGAAGTTTCGTCTAGTTTCGTTCGTTTTCATGTCGGCAATACTAGTCGACACTTCCGATATGTGAAATATAAGTTTCGTTGACGACTAATATGAAAAAGATATTAATAGGGCCATGGAACTCAGACACCTGAAATATTTCATCGCGGTGGCCGAGGAGCTGCATTTCGGCCGCGCGGCCCAGCGGCTTCATATCGCGCAGCCGCCACTCAGTCAGCAGATCAAGAAACTGGAAGAGGAACTCGGGGTTCAGCTGCTCGCGCGAACGAAGCGCGTCGTGGAGCTGACGCCCGCCGGAAAGCTTTTTTTGGATGAGGCGCGGCTGACGCTTCAGCAGGCGGAGCGGGCGCGGCGTATCGCCGTTGAAGCCGAGCAGGGTATGCGAGGGCGACTGCGAATCGGGTTCGTGACTTCGGCGTGCTACAGCATTCTGCCCATACTGGTGCGCCGCTTCCGGCGACTTCATCCCTTGATCGATCTCGAATTGGTCGAGATGACGCCTTCGCGCCAGATCGAAGCGTTAGAGGAGAATGCGATCGATACCGGCATCCTGCGCCCTCCGGTCGGCTCCGACTGTTTGGCGGTGAAGACGCTGTTGGATGAGCCGATGGTGGTCGCGTTGCCTTCCGACCACCGGAAAGCGGATCAGAAAGCGGTCGCCCTGAAGAGTCTGTTGGAAGACGCGTTCGTGCTGTTTCCGCGGCACCACGGCCCGGGCATTTTCGATGTCATCATGAAAGCCTGTCATCAAGCCGGATTCACGCCCAACGTTTCCTACGCGCCGAACGAAATGCAGACCATTCTCGCCTATGTCGCCGCCGGGCTCGGCGTGTCGCTCGTGCCGCAGTCGCTCTCCGGCTTTCATCCAAACTCGATCGCGTATCGCCCGTTGCGCGGCGACCGCGTCCGACTCGAGCTGGCGCTGGTTCAAAAGCGCGACGATGAGAATCCCCTGTTGAAAAACTTTCGCGCGTTGGCGTCCGAAGTCGGGATGGAATACGCCAGCCAGTTTCGTAAAACGATGTGAGCTCATAATGAATCTCTATGTGGGAATCGACGTTCAGCTGGCGCGACCGTGCGCCTTCGCGGTGGTGGATGAATTGGGATCGCTGATAGAGTCCGGCTGGTTCGCGACGGCGGACGAAGGGCTCCAGCGCCTGAAACCGCTCGCGCGGAAACATCAACTGCATATGGGTATCGACGCGCCGCGCCAACCCCTTCCCGAACCGAGGCGATGGTATTGGAGCGGCGCGAAACAACAGTGGCGAAAAAAAACCGCCGCGGACAAGGGGCTGGGACGGCATTGCGAGGTCGCGGTCAAGGCCCACAACCTCGCGAATCCACAATGGACGCCGCTGAAAAACGACGCGCCCGGCTGGATGCTGCTCGGGTTCGATCTATTCCGTTCCTTGGAAAAGATCGGAACGGTCCACGAAGCCTTTCCCTCCGCGTCGTACGCCATGCTGGAGAACGATTCCTCGCTTCAGCTAACGGTGAACTTCTCGGACGTCCGTCCGGGCAAGACCGACATGCTCGACGCCTGGATGGCCGCGGCGACCGTCCGCGAGTTCGTCGAGGGGCGCGGCGCGGAGGTCGACGGCGGCGATGGACTCGGGACCATTATTCTGCCGCGCCCTCTGAAGAATCCCGTCGCCGCGGCGCTCAGATGGCCGACCTAAAATTTCA
>JARFRL010000255.1 GCA_029287275.1 Pontiella desulfatans | reverse complement strand
AGTGGAGCCAATGATCCGAGTCGAACGGACGACCTATTCATTACGAGTGAATTGCTCTACCAACTGAGCTACATTGGCCATGTGAAATGGAGTGATGTGTTTACGAAAACGCGGCGGCGGGGTCAATTCGCTTCCGCGGCTTTTTTTGTCAGCGCGGTTTGGAGAGCTCGGCGAGATGCAGGTGCAGGTCGGCCCATAGCGTGGCGCTGGAAAATTCCTCGTATTGGCCGTTGCTGTCGGCCATGTCGAGCACGGTGACGAGCGCGGAGCCCTCGACGCGGAAGGCCTCGAGCCGGAAGTCGCGCAGCGCGGCGCCGGAGGCGAGCTTGACGTGCCCGCATTTTATGATGGCCTGGATGACCTTGCGCTTGATGTAGCTCCCGGATTTAAGCCGCACGTCGGCTTCGGTGATGTACGCGATTTCGCGTCCGTTCTCGTCTTTCCAGACCACTTTGGCGCGTTCGAGGCGCAGGAGCGTTTTGGCGTTGATCGCCTCGGGCGGGAATTTCGGCAGGGAATCGTCCGCGCCCATTTGGGGCGGGTTGAGGCCGAGTACCGCGCCGAGCCGGCCGCCGACGCCGTTGAGCACCAGGGGTTCCCAGTTGCCGGAGCTCGGCACGCGCCGGAACTGGATCTCCATTTCCCGGACGCGCAGTCGCTTCACGAACGGCGTTTCTTTGGAGAGGAAGGAGAACCAGTTGAACGACATTTTAACGTCGGGCATGGCGACGCCTTGAAACGCCAGGTTCTTAAGGTGAAGCCCCATGAGCGGGGTCATGCCGCATTTCTCGATGGAGATCTGTTGCCGGGTGCCGTTGGAGAGTTTGTCGGCGATGGCCTGCCGCGCGCCGTCGGTGCGCGAGAGAACGTGCGCGCCGACGTAGAGAATCAGCGCGACGATCAGCGTCGTGATCGCGTTACGCTTCCATCGCTTGAGCCTGCTTTTTTTTGGTGCCGCTTTTTTAGCCATTCGCCAGTTCCACGGATCGGTCGCGCGCGGCGAACAACGCCGCGATGATCGAGTCTTTCACGCCCCGCTCTTCCAAGGTCGTGATGGCCGCGTGCGTCGTGCCGCCCTTTGAGGTGACCTTGGCGCGCAGCGCCGCGGCGTCTTCGCCGGTTTCCTTCATCAGTGTAGCGGCGCCGATGACGGTGGAAAGCGCCAATTCGCGCGAAACGTCGGGCGCCAGCTCCATCTGGTCGGCGGCCGCGAGCATGCTTTCGAGCAGATAGAAGACGTAGGCCGGGCCGCTGCCGCTGAGCGCGGTGACCGCGTCGATCTCTTCTTCCTTCACGACGAGCGCGACGCCCACGGCGCCAAGCAATTGGGTGGCGACCGCGAGATCGGCTTCCGTGGCGAACTCGCCGGCGGCGACGCCGGCGGCGCCTTCGCCGATGAGCGACGGCGTGTTGGGCATCACCCGCACGACGCGGATGGGTTTGCCGTTGGCGATTTTCGCGGAGGGCACGCCGGCCATGATGCTGACCACCAGCGCGTCGGGTTTGAGCGCGCCTTCGATCGCGGGCCAGACCTCGGGGAAAATCTGCGGCTTGACCGACAGCACCACCACGTCGGCATCCGCGACCGCGGCGGCGTTGCTCGTGGAGGTCTGTATTCCAAATCCGGACTCAAAGTGTTCCAGCCGCCTTTCGTCGATGTCGGTAACGCATACCTCCGCGGCCTCGACCACGTTGTTCCCGACGATTCCCGCGACGATGGCTTCCGCCATGTTGCCCGCTCCAATAAATACAATGTTCATATGAGGTCCTTATTCACCACTCGCTCGTAAACTCGCTGAAGGCACGAAGCCCATTCTTCTTGCTCTTCCCATCTTCCTGTAAAATTAGTTTCTACTTCCGAACAGATCCGTTCCGATGCGGACCCAGGTGCTTCCTTCCTCGATCGCGACCTCGAGGTCGTGCGACATGCCCATGGAAAGCTCGGGCAACGGCGTGCCGGTTTCGTCCTGAACGCGGTCGCGCAACGCGCGCAGCGCCGCGAAGTGAACGCGGGTTTTCTCGGGGTCGGGCGAAAACGGAGGAAGGGTCATGAGGCCGTGGACCTCGCACTTGCTCATTTGGTTCGCGGCTTCGATGACGCCCGCGACGTCGTCGGGCTTCATGCCGAACTTCGCGGCCTCGCCGGATACGTTGACTTGCAGGAGGACGGGCAGCGTCATGTTCGCGTGGCTCTCCAGCGCCTCGAGCAACTTGAGCGAATCGACGGAATGGATCATCTGAAACAGGTTCGCGGCGACCTTCGCCTTGTTGGTTTGCAGATGCCCGATCAAGTGCCACTCGAGGCCGGCCGGACACATCGAAATTTTCGACTGAGCCTCCTGCACTTTATTTTCGCCGAACAGGCGCAGGCCCGCGGCGGCGGCCTCGCGCACGGCTTCGGGCGGTTTGGTTTTGCTCACGGCGAGCAGCGTCACGTCCTCGCGGGCGCGGCCGGCCTTTTCGCACGCGTCGGCGATCCGCGCCTCCACGGTTTCCAATCGTTCTGAAAAAATGTCGCTCATGGTTCTTTGTCCGCCTCGGTCAATGTCGGCTTGAAGATTTACCCGCGATCCGGATGGGGTTAAAGGATGAAAGCGAGCAAACTACGCCGCGCGCCGGTTGAGCCCTTTTCCGAGGGGCTGATTCCATCAAAAAAAAGCGGAGCGACGAGGCCCGCGGAATCCCTTAAAAAGATGTTGTACTTATTCCGTACGGTTACTATGCTTCTTCGCATAATTCATTAAGTAACCCCGACAGAAGGAGAGAGAGATATGAAAAAATTAATGATCGCGGCCATCGCGGCGACGATGGTCTCAGGAGCGTACGCCGAATCCAAAGGATTCCAGTTGTCCCTCACGCCGGATATCGCGATGGTGGATCGTGGCACCGAAATCAATGGCGTGTCGCTCGGTGTGTGGAACGAAAACCCAAGCCCCAAGTTCCAGTGGCAACTCGGCTTCGTCAACGGCGCGACCGCGGACAGTGTGGGCGTGCAGTGGTTCATCTTTCTTCCGACCATTTACAACTACGCGGAAAACTATACCGGCTTGCAAATGGGCTTCGTCAACAACGCCTCGGGTAGCATGACCGGCCTCCAGTGGGGATGGCTTGGCAACTACGCGGGCGACCTGACCGGCGTCCAGCTGGGCATGGTCAACATCGCCAAGAACGTTGACGGCGGATTCCAGTGGGGCGTGGTGAACTACGCGGAAACCACCCATAACCTGTTCCAGCTTGGTCTGGTCAACATCATGGCCGACAATGAATGGTTCAAAGATTTCCCGGGCGATCTGGCCAAAGGCTTCGTGATCGTCAACTGGACCTTCGGCGACAAATAAGTTTGAGCTGAATTGATCTTGAGAAACCGCGGGCTGGCCCCGCGGTTTTTTCATGCCCCGAAGCGGGCGGCGAATTCGATTCACCCGCGCGCGATTTCGCGACGGCGATTCATCGTGACATTTCTATTGTCCGCGCCACGAAATATTCCTATCCTCATTGAACGTGGTTTGAGTTGGTAGCCACGCAACCAATAGGAGAGATGGATATGAAGAAATTGATGATTGTAGCGCTCGTGGCGACCTTGGTCTCTGGAGCATACGCGAAAAGCGCGGGCTTCCAGCTCTCGTTGGTCCCTGACATCGCGATTCAAGACCGCGACATGGAAATCAACGGCGTGTCCCTTGGCGTTTGGAACGAAAACCCAAGCCCGCAATTCCAGTGGCAGTTCGGTTTCGTGAACGGATCAACCGGAGACAGCGTAGGTGTCAAATGGTTCGTCTTCCTGCCTACCTTCTACAACTACGCCGAAAACTACAAAGGATTGTCCTGGGGCTTAGTCAACTACGCCTCGGGCGATTTCACGGGAGCTCAGTGGGGCTTCGTCAACATCACGGGTAATGATTTCACGGGCGTGCAGTGGGGCGCGGTCAACTACACGGGCGGCGCCTTCAAAGGCTTCCAGTGGGGCGCGTTCAACTACTGCCAAGACCTGACCGGCCTTCAGCTCGGGTTCGTCAACTACGCGCAGCGTTCCACGTCCGGCATTCAGATTGGTTTCGCCAACATCATCCCCGAAAACCAATGGTTCGCCGACGGCGATCTCGCGCAAGGCATGGTCTTCGTCAACTGGGGCTTCTAAGCGCTGGAAACAACGTCTGTTTTGACAAACCGCGGCTTCAAAACCGCGGTTTTTTCATGCCCAAACAGCCGCGGCGCCTCCTTGACAGGAGGCCGGCTTCGCTTAAAGTTAGGTCCTTCAAGGAGGAGCACACCATGAGACTCATCACCCAGACGTCATTCACTTCACTGCTCGCCGTCGCGTTGCTTTCGGGTTGCGCGACCGTGGACAAGCAACCCGCGACGGTTGAAGCGCCGGTGTCGCGCGAAGCCCAACTCGCGGCGCAGAAACAGCAGGCGCTCCCGGCGAAACCTCAATTCAAACGCAAGGTGGCCATTGGACGGTTCAGCAACGAAACGCGCTATGGCCGGTCGCTGCTGCGCGACGACGAGAACGATCCGCTCGGCAAACAGGTCTCGGATATTCTCGCGGGCCGGCTGGTGGAATCCGACCGCTTTCTGGTTTTCGAGCGGCCCGACATCAACAAGCTCAAAGCGGAGGGCGAGTTGAGCGGACAAGCGCTTGATCTCGTGGGGGTCGACACCATGATTTTCGGTTCCCTGACCGAGTTCGGCATCAGCACCACCGGGAAAAAGGGCTTCCTCAGCTCAACGAAAAAACAGACCGCCGAAGCCGCGGTTGAACTGCGGCTGGTGGACGTGAAGACCGGCCACGTGTTCTTCACGGCCAAGGGCTCGGGCGCGGCCAGCGTGGAAGCCGGCTCGATCGCGGGCTATGGCAGCACGGCGGGATACGACGCCTCGTTGGCCGACAAGGCGATCGACGCGGCCGTTTCCGATCTCCTCAACTCGCTCATCCGAAAGCTGGAGGAGCGCGCCTGGAGAACCTCCATCCTGACCGTGGAGAACGGGCAGGTTTTCATCAGCGGCGGCGCCCGTCAGGGCATCAAGGCCGGCGACGTGTTCGCGGTGATGAGCCGCGGGAAAACGGTTAAAAGCGCGCAGACCGGATTCAATATCGACCTACCGGCCAAACAAGTCGCGCGCGTTAAGATTGTTTCGACGTTCGGAGAAACCGAGGCCAACGAGGGTTCGATCGCGAACGTCGTCGACGGAGATCTCGCGGGGTTGGAACTCAGCGCGTTGTTCATCAGCGAAATCGGGGAGGAATAAATGAAAACCATGTTCGCTCTTATTTTAATCGGAACGGCCAGTCTTCTATTCGGATGCGCCTATCCCGAGCCCGCGAAAGTCGAGCAGGACGACGCTCGGCCGGCCATTGGCGTCTCCGGCGCGCCGGAAGGATCGATTCTTTACGTGGACGGTCTGGCGATGGGCGCGACGGCCCGGTACGACGGCGAAGTCGGCGTCCTGCTGATTGAAAGCGGGAAACATAGAATCGAAGTGAAAAATCCCGCCGGCGCGGTGCTCTATGCCGAAGAGGTTTTCCTGAGCGGCTCAACCACCAAAGTCCTTACGTACAACCCCTAGGAGCCGCGTGCGAATAAACTTCCTTCTCCTTTTGTCCGTCGGCTTGCTTTCGGGCTGCGCCTCGCCCCACATGTACACGTGGGGGAATTACGATCAGTGGCTCTACGAAAACTACAAGAACCCCAAAAACGACGAGGAGCTGTACGTCGACCTCACCGCGTTGATCACGGAATATGAAAGCCGAAAGAATCCCGAGACCAAACCCATGGCGCCGGGGCTCTACGCGGAGTACGGCTTCCTGCTCATGCGCCGCGGCGAAAACGACCGCGCCATCGTCTACTACAACAAGGAGAAGGCCCTTTGGCCGGAATCCGCCCAATTCATGGACAGCATGATTCAGGTGGCGGAGATCCGCGAGAACCCCTCCGCTTCGACGGGAGGCGCGGAATGAAAAAACAAACGCGCTTCACCCTGCTCGCCGCCATTCCCCTGTTGCTCGCGGGGTGCGCCCTGCCGCCGTCGGATCCCGACTACGACTACGCCGCGTTTCGATCGGCCGATCCGCGCTCCATCCTGATCGTCCCGGTCGTGAACAACAGCGTCGACGTCGACGCGTCGGACTATTTTCTTTCCGCCATCACCCAGCCCGTGGCCGAACGCGGCTACTACGTTTTCCCCGTCAACATGGTGAAACGAGTGATGGAGGAGGACGGGCTCGCGGACGCCAACATGGTTCACAACGCGGATCCGACCCGCTTGGCGGCGTTGTTCGGGGCCGACTCCGTGCTCTACGTTTCCATCGAGCGCTGGGACGCGCAGTACGCGGTGCTCGCCACCACCGTCACCGTTGAATTCAAGTATGAGCTGATGGATGGCCATACCGGCGTGGAGCTGTGGAGCACCGATCAGCGGATCGTCTATCAGCCCCAAAGTTCCTCTTCCGGCAACTTGATCGCCGATCTGGTGGTCGCCGCCGTGCAAGCCGCCGCGACGAAAGCCAAACCGAATTACATGCCGCTGGCGCGCCAGGCCAACGGCGCCGCGGTGGTTGAAACGCACCACGGACTGCCGGCCGGACCGTACCGCGTCAAGGAATACCAGCTCGACGGCGACCGCTTCTAACGGCGGGCGCGGCGCGGCGCGCAGAGCTTCGCGAGCAGCGTCTCGAACATCAAATCGTGCGGGATCGATCCGCCCGAAATCATGCGCTCGTGCGTGTCCACCACCAGCTTCTTGCTCGCGGCCAGGCGGACGACGGAATACGGCGCGGCCTGATTCGCGATTTTGCCGGCGCGGAACCAATGCATCTTGCGCGGGTCGTCGGCCATCGCCGCGAAATACTCGTCGACCTCCGGATCGCTCGCCCACTGAATCCGATTGCCGTTCAGGCGCAACCACCCCGCGTCGATGTATTCGCGGAAACGCAGCAGCTGCTGAAACAGGCTCTCGAGCTGAATGATCAACCCGATGGCGGTCTGCTTCTGGAAAAGGAGTTGGCGGTAAATTCGAATCGCGGCGGCCAGCTTCCGCTCCGCGACCGCGTCGGTGAAGTCCCACGCGATCGCCTCGCCCGAGGGAGAGGTCATCAGCTGAACGTCGGCGACGGCGACGGTTTTATCGTCGGCCTTGTAGAGCACCATCTTCTCGACCTCGTTCATGATCTGCCGCGTTTCGAAGCCGGTCCGGTCGATGAAGAGGTCCGCCGCGGCCGCGTCGATGGTATAGCCCTCGCGCCGGAACAAGGTGACCGCCCGTTTGAGCGCCACCGGCCGCGCCTCGTAGTCGCGCTCCGGAATGTCGTGCTCCTGAATCTCGACCTGGTCCTTGATGGCCTTGTAAAACGCGGAGCGCTTGTCGATGCCCGGCGCGGACAAAATCAGGAACTGGTCGGCCGCGAGCCCGCCCGTCAAATCGCCCGACAGCTCCGCGAGCAGCCGCTTGACGTCGGCGTTTTTCATGATCACGGCGTTCTTGAAAAACGAGGCGTCGCGCAACCAAACGACCTTCTGGCCGCCGAACAGCCCGACGGTGCGGAACGCCGCGACGCATTGGTCGATCGCCGCGACCGCGTCCTCGATTTTCGTGACGGCGCCGTCGATCACTTCCAGCGACAAGGATTGCTCCGCTTCCGGGCAGAGTTGATCCACTTTCTTGCGGGCGTTGAGGCCCACGAGATATTCGTCGTTTCCGCAATAAAAAAACACCTGGTCAGCCATGAACGAGTTCCTCTTCCAATCCGGGCAAGATATGATTTAATCCCCGCGTTTGAAACCGAAAACGGGACGAAGCATGAAAAAGACGATCTGGGCGCCGTGGCGCATCGAATACATTCTGAGCGAAAAGGACGGCGGCTGCTTCCTCTGCGACATGTTCGCGGCCGACAACGACCGCGACAACCTGATCCTCCGCCGCGGCGAAACCTGCGCGGTCGTCATGAACCGCTATCCCTACACCGGCGGCCATCTGATGGTCACGCCCTATCGCCACCTCGAAAACCTCAAGGATATGACCCCCGCGGAACGGCTCGAGCTCACCGACCTCACCATCGAGGCCGTCGAGATCCTGAAAGCCGAATTGAAGCCCGACGGCCTGAACCTCGGCTACAACCTCGGCGCCGCCGCGGGCGCGGGCCTGAAGGATCACATCCACCAGCACATCGTGCCGCGCTGGACCGGCGACACCAACTTCATGCCCGTGCTCGCCGACACCCGCGTCATGCCTCAGGCGCTGATGGAGCAGTACGACGCGCTACGGCCCCTCTTCGACTGACCCATGCGCCGCGAACCCCTGCTCCAGCAACTCCGCGCCTACCGCGACCGATGGCCCGCCGAAACCGCGACGGCCGATCGGCTGATTGAATTCGTCGAGCGCCACCCCGACTGCTTCGAACGCGCGCTGGAGGTCGGACACGTCACCGGCTCCGCGTGGCTGCTCAACCGCGCCCAAACGCGCGTGCTGCTCACCCACCACCGCAAACTCGACATCTGGGTGCAGCTCGGCGGCCATACCGACGGCAACGCCGACGTGCTCGACTCCGCGCGGCGCGAGGCCGTCGAGGAATCGGGCATCGCCGCGGTCGAACCGATCAACCTCGAGATTTTCGACATCGACATTCATCTGATTCCGGCGCGGAAAACCGAGCCCGCGCATTACCACCACGACATCCGCTACGCCTTCCGAACCGTCGACTCGGACGAATACGTCGTCAGCGACGAATCGCACGACCTCGCCTGGGTGGACGTTCAGCGGATCGCGGACTACACGAACGAGGCGTCCATGCTCCGCATGGCGGACAAATGGCTGACGCGATGAACCAACATTTCACCGAAATCACCCTGAACGCCACCGGCGCGAGCGCGCTCGCCAACTCCGAGGTGATTCAGAGCCTGTGGAGCGGATACGGCAAAATCGTCCGCTGCGGCCTGAAGTATGAGGTAGGGAAGGCTGTCCCAGCCGTCCGCGGCGGGGCGGAGAGCGTCGTGGTCAAACACGTCCATTGGCCGACCGCGGATTACCATCCCCGCGGCTGGAACACCGGCCGCTCGCACGAGCGCAAGGTGAAGTCGTATCAGGTTGAAACCGCGTTTTACGAACAGTGGGCCGATCGCTGCGACGACGCATGCCGCGTCCCGACCTGCTTCGCGCTCGAAACCCACGGCGACGAGGTGTTCATGGTGATGGAGGATCTCGACGCGGCCGGATTCGACGGGCGGCGAAGTCGGGTGTCCACCGCCGAGATCGAGGCCTGCCTCGCGTGGCTCGCCAGCTTTCACGCCGAATTCATGGGCGAGGCGCCCGCGAACCTGTGGCCGATCGGAACCTACTGGCACCTCGAGACGCGGCCGGACGAGCTCGCGGAACTCGCCGATCCCGAACTGAAGGCCGCCGCCGCGGCGATCGACGCCAAGCTCAACGCGAGCCCGTTCCAGACCTTCGTCCATGGCGACGCGAAGCTGGCGAACTTCTGCTTCTCCAACGACGGCCGCGTCGCCGCGGTGGATTTTCAATACGTCGGCGGCGGGTGCGGCATGAAGGACGTCGCGTATTTCATCAGCAGTTGTCTTTCGGAAAATGAATGCGAACGCCGGGAAGCCGCGCTGTTGGACGTCTATTTCCACGCGCTCGACCGCGCGCTCGCCACCCGCGGCAAGGCGCTCGATTTCGCGGCGTTGGAGGCCGACTGGCGCGCGCTCTATCCCGTCGCCTGGACCGACTTCTTCCGCTTTCTACAAGGCTGGAGCCCCGGCCACTGGAAGATCCATTCCTACAGCGAACGCCTCGCCCGCGAGGTCCTGGATAAAACCTAATGGGCGGCGAATCCAATCCACCTGAACCAGTCGTTGCTTTCCATTCATTCGTTGCTACCCTTTTCCCATGAATCTGACTGAAGAACACCTGAAGCGCCTCGCGGACTTCGCGATCGAGGCCGCGACACGCGCCGGGAACTATGTTTCCGAAACGCGGCCGACGAACGTCGAACACAAGGGCGCGGGCGGTTCGCTCGCGACCGAGGTGGTGACGGAGGTCGACCGCGCCAGCCAGAACATGATTCTGGAGATCCTGAAACCGAGCTTCGCGGCGTTCGATCTCGGCCTGCTCACCGAGGAGAGTCCGGACGACGGAAGCCGGCTGGAAAAGGATTATTTCTGGTGTATCGACCCCATCGACGGCACGTTGCCGTTCATCGAAGGCGTTCCCGGCTACGCGGTGTCCATCGCCCTGATCTCCCGCGCCGGCGTTCCGATGATCGGTGCGATGCACGACCCGGTTGAGAACACCCTCTATCACGCGGTCCGCGGCGGCGGCGCGTTCAAAAACGGAAGCACCTGGCAACCGGACCTGAGCGACACGGCCACGCGGCTGAACATCTTCAGCGACCGGAGCGAGGCCAAAGGGCCGCGGTTCAAACCCGCCGCGGCCGCGCTCGAGGCGGACTTGGCCGGAACCGGCGGCGCGGTGATGAACGCCATCTGGTGTTTGGAAAACCCGCCGGCGTGCTATTTCAAATTCAGCAAGACCGGCGTGGGCGGCGGGTGCTTCTGGGACTTCGCGGCGACGGCCTGTCTGTATCACGAACTCGGCGCCGTCGCGACGGACGTCGCCGGAAAGCCGTTGGAACTCAACCGCGCCGAGTCGATTTATCTGAGCCATTGCGGCGTGCTCTACGCCACCCATCCCGCGCTCGCGCGGCGTTTCCTGGATTCGAACAAGGAGCCCCACGAAAAATGATGACCCGCGTGTTTTTCCTGCTGACCATGACCGCTCTCGCCACCAACGCCAAAACCCCGAACGACGATCCCTTCCTCTGGCTGGAAGAGGTCGACGGCGCCAAGGCGCTCGCGTGGGTGAACCAACAAAACGCCGCGACGACCGGCGTCCTGACGAACCACCCGAAATTCAAAGAGGTCTACGACAAAACGCTCGAGATCCTGAACTCGAAGGAGCGAATCGCGTACCCAAGCGTCCGCGGCGAACACGTTTACAACTTCTGGCAGGACGAGCAATATCCCCGCGGCGTCTGGCGCAGAACGCCCCTTTCCGACTACGCGAACGAGAATCCGAGTTGGGAGACGCTGGTAGACTTCAGCGCGCTGTCCGAGAAAGAGGGCGAGAACTGGTCGTTCAAAGGCGTGGACGTGCATCGGCCCGACAACGATATCTGCATGGTGAGACTTTCCCGCGGCGGCGGCGACGCGGTCGTCAGCCGCGAGTTCGACCTCGAAAAGAAGGCCTTCGTGGAAAACGGCTTCGTGCTGGAAGAGGCGAAGAGCGACACCTCGTGGCTCGACCGCGACACGCTGCTGGTCGGCACCGACTTCGGCGAGAACTCGATGACAGCGTCGGGCTATCCCCGCGTCGTCAAAAAATGGCGCCGCGGAACGCCCTTGAGCGCGGCCGAGTTGGTTTTCGAAGGCGAGCGGGACGACGTTAGCGTTCGCTCCTTCGTTCAAGTCGCGGCGGATCGGAAATACGTCGTCGTCTCGCGCGGGATCTCGTTCTACGAGGGGGAATACCACGCGCTCGAAAACGGCGAGCTGATCAAGCTGGACCTTCCGCTCGACGCGGATCTCAACGGATTCTTCAAAGGCCACGCGCTCGTCCAAACCAAGAGCGACTGGACGGTCGCCGGCCAAACCGTCCGCGGCGGTTCGCTCGTCGCGGTCGCGTACGAACCGCTGCTGGAAGGAAAGCACGAGATCGACGCGCTGTTCACGCCCACCGCGCGCGACAGCCTTGGCTCGGTGGCCTCGACCGAGAATCAACTGATCGTTCGCGTCTTTAAAGGCGGGCGTCACGACGAGTTGTTTCGCCACGCGTTCGTCGACGGAACATGGACCGCGGAAAAGATGGTTGCGCCGGAGCTCGGCACGCTTTCGATCATCTCGGCCGACGACGATTCCGACCGCTTCTTCCTGACGCACGAAAGCGCGCTGGAACCGCGCTCCCTGTATTATTCCCCGTCGATCGGCGCCTCCATGGTGAAAATGAAAAGCCTGCCCGCGTTTTTCGCCGCGGAGGACTACCGCGTCGAGCTCCATGAAGCCGCGTCGAAGGATGGAACGATGATTCCCTACACCGTCGTTCTACCGAAAGCCGCGAAGCTCGATGGCGCCAACCCCGCCCTGCTCTACGGCTATGGCGGGTTCGAGATTTCGCTGCGGCCGTCGTATTCGCCGGTCATGGGCTCCACCTGGTTGGCCAACGGCGGCGTGTTCGTGACGGCCAACATCCGCGGCGGCGGCGAGTTCGGCCCGGCGTGGCACCAAGCCGCGCGGAAGGAAAACAAACAACGCTCCTACGACGATTTCATCGCGGTGTCCGAAGACCTGATCGCGCGCGGCTACTGCTCCGCGAAGACGCTCGGCGTTCAGGGCGGCAGCAACGGCGGGTTGCTCGTCGGCGTGGTCGCGACGCAACGCCCGGACCTGTACGAAGCCGTGGTCTGCGCCATCCCGCTGCTCGACATGATGCGCTACAACAAGCTGCTCGCGGGCGCGAGCTGGATGGCGGAATACGGAAATCCGGACGTTCCCGAGGAGTGGGCCTACATTCGGAAATATTCGCCCTATCAGAACCTCGCCAAAGACGGCGACTATCCGAAAATCCTCTTCACGACCTCCACCCGCGACGACCGCGTCCATCCGGGCCACGCGCGTAAAATGGCCGCGAAAATGGAATGGTTCGGCCTCCCGTTCTTCTACTACGAGAACACCGAGGGCGGCCACGGCGCGGGCGTCACGACCGAGCAACGCGCGCTGACGGATTCGCTGGAGCGCGTCTACCTACTCAAGATGCTGAAGTAAAATCGGTAGGGACGACTGTCCCCAGTCGTCCGTTCGCGCGCGAGGCCCGGCCGCATAGGCCGCTCCTCCGCGCGGCGGGGTGGGGACACCCCGCCCTACCCGAAGCGGGCGCTCAAGATGCTGAAGTAGATATCGGTAGGGACGACTGTCCCCAGTCGTCCGTTCGCGCGCGAGGCCCGTCCGCGTAGGCCGCTCCTCCGCGCGGCGGGGTGAGGACACCCCGCCCTACCCGACGCGAGCGCGGCGAGCCGGTCAAGATGCTGAAGAACTAATCGTCCGACGGCCGAATCTCCAGCGAGATCACGATCGCGGTGGGATCAACGGCGGGTTCGGGCTCGGCGACGGGCTCGCCGGAACCGGACGAGGAGCAGGTCGAGCAGGTCGAACACTCCCCGCTGCACCGCGACTGGGCGTAGCGCACGCGGCCGTCGCACGCGAGCTCTTGAAGCCGCGGGTGAAGGACTTCGGGCTCCACGTCGAAATGAAGCGCGAGATTGCCCACGGTCATCATTCGCCGCGGCGTGAGGGTTTCCATGATTTGATTCAGCATTTTTCTTTCCCGAGTTGAACTCTCCTCCAACCGTGGCCGAACATCTACGCCGAACACGCGGCCCGGGCGAGCCTTTTTCGCGACGAACCGCTCAGAGGCCGAGCGCGGCGGCGGCGTTGGCGCCGAGTTCGGCGTGCGCGGCCGCGTCGGTTTTAAGGTCGAGGCCGTACGCCGGAACCATCTCCGCGAGCCGGGTTTTCCATTCGGCCGACGCCATCTCTTTCGCGAAGCTTTTTTCCAGCACGTTTAGAATGATGGAGACCGCGGTGGAGGCGCCGGGCGACGCGCCGAGCACGGTCGCGAGCGAGCCGTCGGACGCGGCGACGACCTCGGTGCCGAACCGCAACACGCCGGTCTTCTTCGGATCGCGCTTGATGATCTGCACGCGCTGCCCCGCGTTGATCAGCTTCCAGTCCTGGTTCTCGGCCTCGCGGAAAAACCCGCGCAGCGCGTCGCAGCGGTCGTCGTGGCTCTTGCGGCATTCGTTGACGAGATACTTGGTTAACGGCATGTTGTCTTTCCCCGCGGCGAGCATGGGCCCGAGGTTGTCGGGTTTAACCGATTTGAAGAGGTCGAAGTTGGAGCCGCTTTTGAGATATTTGGGCGAGAACCCCGCGTAGGGCCCGAACAGCAACGACCGATGCCCGCTGATGACCCGCGTGTCGAGGTGCGGCACGGACATCGGCGGCGCGCCGACGGAGGCCTTGCCGTACACCTTCGCGGCGTGGCGGTCGATGATGGCCGGGTTGCCGCAAATAAGAAACTGACCGCTCACGGGAAACCCGCCGAAGCCCTTGCCCTCGGGAATCCCCGACTGCTGCAACAGCGGCAACGCGGCGCCGCCCGCGCCGATGAAGACGAAGCCCGAACGGATGGTTTTTCCGCCGTCGAGCCGAAGCTTCCAGCCGGCGCCGTCGCGCGAAAGATTCGTGACCTTGGTGTCGAGCGCGAGCGCCACGTTATCGAGCTTAACGAGATGCGCGATCAGTTGCTTGGTGAGCTCGCCGTAGTTCACGTCCGTTCCCCCCTCAACGCGGGTCGCGGCGAGCGTTTCGTCCGGCGAACGGTCGTCGAGCAGCAGTGGCGCCCATTCGCCGATCTTCGCGTGCTCGGTGCTGAATTCCATGGATTGGAACAGATGGCTCTTGGTCATGGCGGCGTGGCGCTTCGCCAGAAAATCGCGGTTCGCCGCGCCCCAGACGAAACTCATGTGCGGACACGGGCTGATGAACGCCGCGGGATCGGTGATGACGCCGCGTTCGACGAGATGAGCCCAGAAATGCTTGGTGGTCTCGTATTGCTCGTTGATCGCCGCGGCTTTCGCGATTTCGACGGATCCGTCCGCGGCCTGAGGCGTGTAGTTGAGCTCGCAGAGGGCGGCGTGTCCGGTGCCGGCGTTGTTCCAGGCGTTGGAGCTTTCGCGGGCGACGCCGGGCAGCGCCTCGATGATCTGGATCGAGAGTTCGGGGTTCAGCCGACGCAGCATGATGCCGAGCGTCGCGCTCATGATCCCCGCGCCAATCAGCGTGACGTCGGGATTTTCCATCAGGCCTCCGGAAAGATGATCGCTTTTCATGGGTTTATGAATAAGCCATACGCCGCGGGCAAGTCAACTCCATCGGCGATATTCCGGAAAATCAACCGCCCAGCCGTCTTTTGACGCGGTCCGCGAACCGAGCGAGCGGCTGAACACCGCGTACGGCGAGCACGTCAACGCTTGCGTGTGTCGTGATGTTCAACACCGGCCTCCGGTTCCGTCGAAAAATGATGATCGCCCAGCGCGGCGCAGGCGGCGCAGATCTTTTTGACGCCGCGGGAGAAGCGCGCGATGGGCTTCGCGCCTCGGACCAACAACGCGCAGCGCTCGCTCACGGGGCGGAGATAGGCCGACAACGGAACGGCCGTGGCGCCGCGGCGGCGTTTCGCCTCCTCGCACGCGGCGCCGAGATCGACGCGCTGGCGGCCGGTGGCGTACGCGCGCCGCAGCGGTTCGTGAACCAACAGGTTGAAATAGGTGTGGTCGCGTTTCAGCACGCCGATGCTCTGCGCGCAGTATTCGTTCTCCGAGGCCAGCAGAAGGCAGGCGCCCGTCCACTCGGCTTCATCGCCCGCGGCGATGAGCGTCAGGTCCTCCCCGAACGCCTCCGCGAGCCGCGTGAAAAACGCCGCGTTCAGCAGGTTATGGCTCCCGTTCCGCTCGCACGAGAGGGAGCGCAACGTGAGAAAGCGATCCTCGTTGCCGAGCAAGGGGGCTTGAAACAGCGGGGTCGACCGCGACGCCTCGTCCCGCAAGAGATGCCGCTTCTTGGCGTTGAACGAGGCGAGAAAATCGGCGTGGGAGCGGCCAACCGTGGTCAACACATGCGCGTCGAACACGTGGCCGAGGCCATGCGGCCGCCAACCGGGCAACGGCGCGCGGCAGAAGTTCGCCGCCAGAAAGTCCGCTTTTCGGTCACGCGCGAGCGCCACGGCCGCGGCGAGCAGCTCGGACGCGGCGCGAGGATCGCCGATGACGCCGGCCTCGAATCCCAACCGCGAACCGACGCAGAGAAAACGGAATTTCGTCAGCACGCGGCGGATCATCGGATCGTAGCATTCGGTGACGTTGAAATAGGCGGGGTCGAATTCATCGTATAACGGCAACACGGCGCGCAGGGCGCCTTGTTCCCACGCGGTGACGTATAGATGCGTCGTCGAAGAGAAATAGTTCTCGCTGGCGACGAACCAGGCACGGGTTTGGCGCGGCGTCGGGTTCAGCCGGCGCCAGCGCTCCGGATCCACGCGGCGCGCGTGCTCGAAGATTTTGATCTCCATGGCCACCTCCCCATCAGGGAAGGAGTTAATCCAGCGTTTCGGGGATTTCCCGATAAAAGAGAATTAAAATGATCGCGACGCCGATGACCTCCCCGACGACGGCCTGAAAAGCGATGAACGGGCCCGCGTTCCAAGCGTGCAGCGCGAAGGAGAATCCGGTCACGAGAATGACGCCGTAGGTGAAGACCGCGGTGACGCTGAAGGGATCTTTCCACTCCTCGCGCAAGTGGCGGAGCCAGCCGAAATATTGATAGCCCATCAGCACGAAGACGGTGTAGGTGAGCCAGGAATAATCCGCCAGGACCCAGACCATCAGAAACGCGTCGTAGAGTCCATGGACCGCGACGGCGAGCGTGAAGGTGACCGCGGCGTGTTGAACGTCCTCGCCGCGATGAACGAACGCCCGCGTGAGCGTGAGGCCGCACATGGCCGTTAGCGCGACGTGCAGGAAGTTGGCGGTCGCGAAACGCGCCACCGCGCTGAGGCCGGCCGAGGCCTCGAAATAGTTGATGTTCTCCTCGAGCGCGAAGCCGAGCCCGACCAACCCCGCGACCGTCAGGATTTCCAGATCGGCGCGGCGCGCCAGCAACGGGATCAGCGGAACGAAGAACAGCAGCTTCAGCCCTTCCTCGCGCAAGCCGATACCCAGGCAGTAGATGAGTTGCTGAACGAGGTTCTCGCCAAAACCGAATCCGACTTGATGTTCGAGCCAAAAAACGACCAACAACGTCGCGTGCGCCGAAAGCGCGCCGAGCGCCAGCGCGGGAACCACGAACCACCCGACGCCGCGCGCCGATCCGTTGAAGCGAATCAAAACAACCGCCCAGACCAGCCCGGACAACGCCGCGAGCAGCACCATGGCCGGATCGGTCCCCTCGTACATCGCGGGGAAATGCGTTTTCAGAAGCATCGGCCAATCCATCCGATCCAGCGCGATGTCGCGCAGCACGTAAGGCGTGATGAACTCCTCGTAGTCCGGGTCGGCGGCGAGCGCCTCGAGCGCGGCGTACTTCTTCAGATCCAGGTACGCGTCCACCAGGCGCTGGCGCGCGTGCCGGCTGTCGTGCAGATCGATCTCCCGATTCAGCGCCGTGATCGACGCGGGATCGTCGTCGCGGTTTTCCCAGGCCAGCGCCAGCGCGAAGTTGGCGTCGATCGGCGCGGCGTCACCGGCCGCGAGGTTTTCCAGCGGTCGCGGCGCGGCTTCGTCGTCCGGCTCGGCGCACGCGGCGACGAGCGCTTTCGCGATCGCCCACTGATTCGTGGACAGGCCCTCGACCCGTGGAAGATCCAGCGGTTTTTCCGGCGCGAAGTAGTAGAGCAAATAGGAGACGTCCAGCAACTTTTCATGGAACGCCGCGGCGCTCTCGAGACTTTCGCGCAGCGCGAGCGCGAGCGCTTCCGGCGCGACGCCCACGTTGCGGACGCCCTCGAGCTGGTCATGAAACTCGTCGATTTGCCGCGGCGTCGAGAGCACGCGCTCATACGTGTCCATCCGGCCGGCATTCAGGAAGCTGAGCCCCGCGCCCACCACGATGAGCAGCGCCGCCAACACCCCCGAACTCTTCCATAGAAACGCGGAGTTTCTCGTCAGTTGACGCAGCTTTTGTTGATTCATTCTTCCATCCAATCCGGTTGCCAGCGGTGTTCCGCGAGATCGATCCGACCCGCCGCGTCGAACATCACGCCTTCGGCCCGCAGTCGGTCGCGCTGCTCCTCGAAGCCTTGGCCGGGCTTGAGCGAAATGGTTCCGCGCGCGTTGACGACGCGCCACCACGGCAGCCCCTCGGTCTCGGAGCAGGCGCGCAAGACGCGGACCACCTGTCGCGCCGCGCGCGGATTTCCGGCCCGCGCCGCGATGGCGCCATAGGAGCAGACCTTGCCGGCGGGAATCTCCCGAATGATTTCGATGATCTCTTGGCTGAACGTTCGCATGTTGATTCGTGGCGAACGTATGCAAAAACCGGCTTTTGCGCGAGGACCGTCTGGTTTAAACACGAAATTTTCTCGGACCGCGGGCGCGAAGCTCGGCGGAGGCAAAAAAAAACGGCGCGCGGAAAGGGGAAAAACCGCGCGCCGCCCTGGTGTCGTAAACACCAGTTGGGGAGTTGTTGCGTAAGGGTAGACTCGATCCCCCGGGAAATGTTCAAAAAAGATTTAGCATGTTCTTTTTCGC
>JARFRL010000237.1 GCA_029287275.1 Pontiella desulfatans | reverse complement strand
TCCGGGCCGCCGTTGTCGGCGTAGCCGCGGTTTTCGGGTTTGTCGGCCTCGATCTTGAGGGCCTCGCGGATCGGGGCCGGCGCCATCTGGTCGGGCTCGCCCACGCCGAAGTCGAGAATCTCGAGATCCGGATGGGTGGCGCGGGCCTTGGCTTTGGCGCGCTTGATCTTTTCGAACTTGTAGATTTCGGTCGATTTGCCGAATTGGGTTCCGCCGATGCGATCGGCGAACAGTGCTTCATGATTCATCAGTTAATGCTCCTTATTTAAATCCGTCTTTCACGCGTGGAATCAGCTTGTCGAGTTCCTTCTCGATGTTCTCCTGGTCGAACGCTTTCAAATCGAGCGAGCGCGAGGCGTTGATGTACACGCCGTTTTCAATGGTCGGGTTCTCGCGGTACAGCCCCATCACCAACTTCTCGGCGAGCAGGTCCGCGCAGAAATAGACGAGATCGACCACCATGCCGCTCTGGGTTTGATACTCTCTGGAATAGACGTATTGCAGATTGCGGGCGTATTCGCCGCGAATCGTCAATTGATCTTCCGTGCGGCGGTGTTTGAAGCCGCGTTTGCTCATTGATGTTTTTATGACGCCCCCGCCAGACAGCATGGAGTTCTCCTTTTTCGATGTGGGTAATCTCGCGAAACAGCGGATAATTGGAAATCCGCCCCGGTTGTTCAAGGCAATTCAAAGACGGGTCTCGCGCGTCACGCCTTTTGGACGGGCGTTTTGGTTTCGGCGAAGTGAATGTTGTAGAAGATGTTTTCGATTTCCTGCTCGATGTTCATGTTGTGGACGAGGAAGTCCTCCGAACTTTTAAGCGAGACGGGCGCGAAGTTGATGACGCCCTTGACGCAGGTTTTCTTCAGCGTGTCGATCATCCCCTGGGCGGCGGGCTCGGGAACCGTGAGCGCGGCGACTTTGATTTGATTCTCGTCGATGAACTCGCGGATCTTTTTCACGTGCAGAATCGGGATCGGCGCTTCGGGATCGAGCACCTCCGGATCGGAGTCGAACACCGCGACCACGCGGATGCCGACCCGCGGAAAGCCGTTGTGGTTCATGAGCGCCTGCCCCAGCTTGCCGCATCCGATGATGATGATTTTCTGCTTTTTATCCTTCCCGAGCAGCACGTTGAGCTTCGCGACCAGATCGTCGATGCGGTAGCCCCCGCGCTTGTTGCCGGTTAGGTTGAACATCGAGAAGTCCTTGCGCACCAACGAAGGAGAGACGCCGACCGCGTCCGCGAGGTTGTCGGAAAAAACCTTCACCAACCCCAACGCCTTCATCTTGCGCATGACGTTGCGATATTTCGACAATCGGCGGATCACTTCTTGATTCGAATTCATGACATAAAACCAATTTTATTGTTACATCTGTGACTTATAAATCAATTACATGATCGTATATTGTCATTAATATTACCTACATCGTGTATAAACAACGCCATTCGTGTTTTTTTTATTTACCCGCATCCGTCATCTCTATATTCCTCGAGACCTTTACAGAAAAACGGCGGTGCTTGTTGGAGGTAGTTTTTCCGCGCCCCGTCGGGAGCCATGGGGTACGATCCGGGTTCCTTAGCAGGGACTAGCCAGGGGAAGGTTGTCCCTTAAACAATGAAAGGCCATCCTATTTGGAGGATAAACATATGACCGCGACTACTGAAGAAAAGATGCTGACACCGGAAATTGACGCTTTCATCGCGAAGTGGATCGACAAGCCGGGCAACCTGATCATGGTCCTGCACCGCGTGCAGGAGGAATTCGGATACATTCCCCGCCAAGCCGCGTTCGAAGTCGCCGCCGCGTTGGATGTTCCGGTCGCTAAAATCTACGGCGTGATCACGTTCTACCACTTCTTCAAGCTGACGAAGCCCGGCAAGAACCAGATCGCGGTTTGCATGGGCACCGCCTGCTACCTTAAGGGTGGACAGGATTTGATCGACGAGTGCGAGCGCGCGCTCGGCGTCGGGCTCAACACCGTCACGGAAGACGGCGAGTTCTCCGTGGAAGCGGTTCGCTGCATCGGTTGCTGCGGTCTGGCCCCGGTACTGACCGTCAACGGCGAGGTGTTCGGCGACGTCAGCACCAAGCAGATGCTCAAAATCATCGACCAATTCGAAGGCAAGTAGGGCATGCACGCGTCGCTTTGCGATCTGATCACCGATCTGGTGCAGAATTCGTTCGAGGCGGACGCGACGGAAATCACCCTTAACATCGAGGAGACCGAAAAAAATCTTAACGTCATCATCGCGGACAACGGAAAAGGAATGAGCGCGGAAACGCTCGAGAAGGCCAAAGACCCCTTCTACTCCGACGGGCTGAAACACCAACACCGCAAGGTGGGCCTCGGACTTCCCTTCCTCTTCCAAACCGCGGAAACGACTGGCGGGACCGCGCGGATCGAATCGGAGGAAAACGTTGGAACAACGATCTCCTTGAACCTCGACCCAAGCAACGTGGACCTCCCGATGTTCGGGAACTTCGCGACCGCGGCCGTCACGCTGATGACCTACGGGTTCAACGGGAACCTCGCGATCAAACACTCGGTGAATGGAAAGAGTTACGAAGTGAGCAAAAACGAACTGGCGGAAGCGCTCGGCGATCTGAACGATCTGGAAAGTCTAACGCTGCTGAAACAGTTCATCGCCTCCCAAGAGGAGGAATTGGGAACTTTATAAAGGAAAGGTGGGCAACATGGCTAAAATGACACTGGAGCAACTCCGCGAACTGCGGGACTCGAAAAAAATGGAAATGACGCAGCGCGACGGCGAGGAAAAGGCCGCGCGAATCGTCATTGGAATGGGAACCTGCGGAATCGCGGCCGGCGCGAAGGAAGCGTTCGACGCGTTTCTCGACGAGCTGAACAGCCACGCGGTCAAGGACACCCGCATCACGCAGACCGGTTGCATGGGACTGTGCTTCTCCGAGCCGACCGTTGAAGTGATCGTGCCGGGCATGCCCCGCGTGATCTACGGAAACGTCGACGGCAAAGTGGCGCGGCGCATCGTTCGCGAGCACATCATCGAGAAGTCGTTGGTCTCCGACCACATCTTCGACAAACCAGCTGCTGACATCATTAAATAGGCGGACATAACCATGGCATATAAAAACTACATTCTCGTGTGCGCCGGCACCGCTTGCGAGTCCAGCAAAGGCGTCGCGCTTTACGAAGCGCTCGAAAAAGAACTCAAGGCTCAGGGCGTTGAGGCGGAAGCCCAGCTCGTTAAAACCGGTTGCTTCGGCTTCTGCGAGCAAGGTCCGATCGTCAAGATCCTCCCCGACGAATCCTTCTACGTGAAGGTCGGCCCGGAACACGCCGCCCAGATCGTTTCCGAGCACATCATTAAAGGCCGCCAGGTCAAGGAACTGCTGTACGACAAAGATCAAACCGCGGGTTCCAGCTCCGACGACATCGGGTTCTACCAAAAACAACAGCGCATCGTGCTCCGCAACTGCGGCGTCATCAACCCCGAGTACATCGACGAATATATCGCCCGCGACGGCTACGCCGCGCTCGAGAAAGTCGTGTTCGACATGTCGGCCGACGAAGTCATTAAAGAGCTCACCGACGCCGGCCTGCGCGGCCGCGGCGGCGCCGGTTTCCCGACCGGCGTCAAATGGGGCTTCACCAAAAAAGCCCAGAGCGACCAGAAGTACATCGTCTGCAACGCCGACGAAGGCGACCCCGGCGCGTACATGGACCGCTCCACCTGCGAAGGCGACCCCCACTCCGTGTTGGAAGCGATGACCATCGCCGGCCACACCGTCGGCGCCAACCAAGGCTTCATCTACATCCGCGCCGAATATCCGCTCGCGATCGAACGCCTTAACAACGCGATCGACCAAGCCCGCGAATACGGCCTGCTCGGCGACAACATTCTCGGCTCCGACTTCAGCTTCGACATCGAGCTGCGTCTCGGCGCCGGCGCGTTCGTCTGCGGCGAGGAAACCGCGCTGCTCGCCTCCATCGAAGGCAAACGCGGCATGCCGATTCCGCGCCCGCCCTTCCCCGCCGTCAAAGGCCTGTGGGGCAAACCGACCGTGATCAACAACGTTGAAACCTGGGCGAACATCCCGATGATCCTCCTGAAGGGCGCGGCCTGGTTCAGCGGCATCGGCACCGAGACCACCAAAGGCACCAAGGTGTTCGCGCTGACCGGAAAGATCAACAACTCCGGACTGATCGAGGTCCCGATGGGCACCACGCTCCGCGAGATCATCTACGACATCGGCGGCGGAATCCGCGGTGGCAAGAAGTTCAAAGCCGCCCAGACCGGCGGACCGTCCGGCGGCGTTATCACCGAGGAATTCCTCGACATCCCGATCGACTACGAAAGCCTGCAGTCCATCGGTTCGATGATGGGTTCCGGCGGCATGATCGTGATGGACGAAGACGACTGCATGATCGACGTCACCAAGTTCTACCTCGATTTCACGGTCGACGAGTCTTGTGGCAAATGCGCGCCCTGCCGAATCGGCGGCCGCACCAACTACAACATCCTCGACAAGATTTCCAAGGGCCAAGGTTCCTTGGAAGACCTCGACACGCTGAAAACACTCGCTCTGGCCATGCGCAAAGCCTCGCTCTGCGGTCTGGGCCAAACGGCGCCGAATCCGGTCATGTCGACGATTCACTACTTCGAGGACGAATACCTCGCGCACATCAACGACGGAACCTGCCCCGCCGGAAAATGCAAAGACCTGCTCGCCTACACGGTGGTCGAGGACAAGTGCATCGGCTGCACCGCCTGCGCCCGCGTCTGCCCGGTCAACTGTATTAGCGGCGAAGTCAAATCGGTCCACGTCATCGATCAGGACCAGTGCATCAAGTGCGGACAGTGCTTAACGAAATGTAAGTTCGACGCGATCCTCAAGGGATAAAGGAGTAAAGAAAATGTCTATGATTGAAGCTGAGATCAATGGAATTCCAGTAAGCGTCCCCGCGGGAACCACGATTCTGGACGCCGCCAAGGAAGTCGGCGTTGAAATTCCGAAACTATGTTACCACTCCGACCTCGACGCCTGGGCCGCCTGCGGCATCTGCGTCGTGAAAGTCGAAGGCTCTCCGAAAATGCTGCGCGCTTGCGCCACGGCCGTCGGGCCGGGCATGAAGGTCATCACGCACGACGCGGAAGTGGTTGAAGTTCGCCGCACCGTGCTCGAGCTGATCCTCTCCACGCACCCGAACGACTGCCTGAAGTGCGGTCGTTCCGGCAACTGCGAGTTGCAGGACATGGCCGGCGACTTCGGCATCCGCGAGATTCCGTTCGAAGAACGTATTGAGCGTATCGAGCCCGACACGTCGACTACGTCGATCGTGCTGAACCCCGAAAAATGCATTAAATGCGGCCGCTGCGTGCTGGTCTGCCAGGACATGCAGGGCGTGAACGCCCTCGAGTTCATCGGCCGCGGCGACGGCACCCGACTGGCTCCGGCCGCGGACGTCAACCTCGAAGAGTCGCCCTGCATCAAATGCGGCCAGTGCTCCGCGCACTGCCCCGTCGGCGCGATCTACGAGAAGGACGACACCAAGGCCGTCTGGAACGAAATCAAAGCCAACAAGAAGCACGTCGTCGTGCAGATCGCTCCGGCGGTTCGCGTCGCTCTGGGCGAAGCCTTCGGCATGGAGCCGGGCACCCTCGTGACCGGTAAGATCTACACCGCGCTTCGCCGCCTCGGTTTCGACGCGGTCTTCGACACCAACTGGGCGGCCGACTTGACCATCATGGAAGAAGGCTCCGAGTTTGTTAAGCGCTTCACCAATAACGGACCGCTGCCGTTGATTACCAGCTGCTGTCCGTCTTGGACCGACTACATGGAAAAATTCGCGCCGGACTTCGTGGAGAATTTCTCCACGGCCAAATCGCCGCAGTCCATGCTCGGTG
Organism: Pontiella desulfatans; assembly: GCA_029287275.1. GTDB lineage: Bacteria > Verrucomicrobiota > Kiritimatiellia > Kiritimatiellales > Pontiellaceae > Pontiella > Pontiella desulfatans_A. Next base: position 3,495 of record JARFRL010000237.1, on the reverse strand, counting down.
CCATGGGTAAAACCTACTATGCCGAAAAATCAGGCATTGCTCCGGAAGACATGACCATGGTTTCCGTTATGCCGTGTACTTCGAAGAAATTCGAAATCAGCCGTTCTGAAGAAATGTCATCTTCTGGACAACAGGACATCGACTACTCGATCACCACGCGCGAGCTCGCTCGCATGATCAAGCAGGCCGGCATTGATTTCGTGAACCTACCTGATTCTGAAGTAGACAGCCTCCTGGGTGAATATACGGGTGCAGGCACGATTTTCGGTGTAACCGGCGGTGTAATGGAAGCGGCGCTGCGCTCCGCGTACTACCTCATCACCAAAGAAGACCTCGAAAAGGTTGAATTCGAGGCCGTCCGCGGCCTCGAAGGCGTGAAATCCGCTGAGATCGACATCAAAGGAACGAAAGTTCGCATTGCTGTCGCGCATCAGATGGGTAACTGCCAAGCCGTTATCGAACAAGTTCGTGAAGCGCGTGAAAAAGGCGAAGAGCCGCCCTATCACTTCATCGAAGTGATGGCCTGCCGCGGCGGTTGCATCGGCGGCGGCGGTCAGCCTCACGGAGCGACCGACGAGGTCCGCGCCCAACGCACCAAAGGCATCTACACGGATGACGAGAAGAGCACGCTGCGCTGCTCGCACCACAACCCGGAAATCACTCGAGTATACGAGGACTTCCTCGGCGAACCGCTGGGCCACAAGGCGCACGAGCTGCTGCACACGACCTACAAACAGCGCCCGCTCTACCAGCGCTAAAACCGGCGTTCAGTCGTTGAAAAACCGCTCCTTTCGGGGGGCGGTTTTTTCGTGTCCGCGTCTTGCTTTATTCATTGAGCCAACTAGACTGCAATAAATCGTCAATAACAGGGTTATACTTCACCTATGAATTACAGAACGCTCGTATCGCTGACTCTATCGATCGCCACCCTATCCAGCCTGAACGCGGCGGGACAAGGAGCGCCGCCGTCGTCTCCTCCCGCCGTCACGCCCGCGCCGTCGCGCGTCACGCCCATCGCGCCGAAGCCCGTCCCCAAGGCGACGAGCGGCGTCAAGGCCGCGCCCGATCAACGAGGAAAACTTCAGACGTTCGCGTTCGAAAGCGCGCCGCTCGACGTCGTCATGGAGGAATACGCCCGCTGGACCGGAAAGATCTATTTGAAAACCGACGCGGTTAAAGCGAACGTCACCCTCAAAGCGAACAAACTCTCCACAGAGGAATCCATCAACGTGGTCGAGGCCATTCTCGCGATGAACAACATCGCGCTGATCCCCATGGGCGAAAAATACGTGAAGGTGATCCAGAGCAACGCCGGCGACCTGACCGGACAGGGCCTTGAAATCAACATGGACCCGGAAAAAGAACACGGCGATTCCAATGAATTCGTCACGCAGATCTTTCAGCTCCAAAACGTGGAGATTCCAGAAGTTCAAGCCGCGGTGCAGCACGTCATGAACGCCTATGGAAAGATCATGGCGCTGCAGCGCAGCAACAGCCTGATGATCACCGACACCGAGTCGAACATTCGGCGCGTCAAAGAGCTCATCAGCTTCATCGACCAAGCGACCTCTCCCATCGACTCCCGCATCTACCAGATCCAACACGCCGACGCCTCCGAAATCGCGGCCAAGCTCAACGAAATCGTCACCGCGGCCCAAGCGGACCAAAAAACCCCGGCGGTGGCGACCACTGGCAATCCATACGCCCGAACGCCACCCGGCGTCATCCGCGCCGGAACGCGCGGCAACCCGTCCACGCCCGCCGCGCCCACCAAAGCGACGATCGGCCAAACGGAAGGCGCGACCACCACCATCATTCACGGCGCCGTTAAAGTGCTCGCGGACGAGCGAACCAACATCATCATTATTTTCTCCCAAGAAGAGAACTTCGTTTTCTTCGACAAGATCATCAAGGTGCTCGACATCGAGGTGGAACCCGCGATCAACTTCGAAGTGATCAATCTGGAATACGCCGACGCGGTCGAGCTTTCCGGAACGCTGAACGATCTGGTCGGCGCCGCCACCGGAAGCCGTTCATCAGGCTCCTCCGGAAGCTCCAGCGCCAGCCGCTCCGGCACGTCTCGCTCCTCCACGAGCCGCACCTCTTCCACGTCGCGCTCCACGGGCTCCTCTCGGAACACGGGTTCCTCCGCGGCCGTCACGCCCAACGCCGCCCCGTCCACGCAAAGCGCCATCAACAACCTGAGCCGACTCTCCGAAAACACGAAAATTCTCGCGGATGAACGCTCCAACTCCATCCTGCTGATGGGAGAAAAAGGCGACATCGCGGCGTTGAAAGCGGTCGTCAAGCAGCTCGACGTCATGCTGGAGCAGGTCATCATCGAAGCCGCGATTTTCGAGATCGGCCTGTCCGACAGCCTACGCCACGGCATCGACTGGCTCTACCGCGCCCAGAGCGACCAAAAAATCGGCGCGTGGGACGGCAGCTCGCTGATCACCAACGCCATTCAGAACGTGGCGTCCGGCGCGTTGAGCTATTACCAGAACCTCGCGGGCATCGACTCGCAGATTCTCATCAATCTCGCCGCGACCGACAACGACGCGCGGCTCGTCTCCACGCCGATCATCATGACGACGGACAACACCGAGGCCACGCTGCGGGTCGGCGAACAACGTCCGGTCGTGACGTCCACCGACTCCTTCGCGAACAGCTCCGGCACGCAACGCTCGAACTACGAGTACAAAGACATCGGCATCGAACTCGTCGTCACGCCGCGCATCAACCCGCAAAACTTCGTGGTGATGGAGCTCACCCAAAAGGCCGACCAACTCGGCGGCAACGTGGACATCGACGGCAACCAGGTTCCGATCATCCTCAACCGCGAGTTCGGCGCGTCCATCGCGGTTCCGGACGGCGGGTCGGTGGTGTTGGGCGGTTTGATCAACAACGAGATCGCGGACGACGTCACCAAAATTCCGATTTTGGGAGACATACCGCTTATCGGTCGCTACCTCTTCAGCTCGGTCAGCAAGACCGAGGTGCAGCGCGAACTGATCGTGATCATGACGCCTTACGTCATGACCAACGAGAAAGAGATGCGCGCGCAGACCGAACGCCTCTACAAAGGCACCACGCTCAAACAAGAGGACTGGGCGCGGGATGGGTGGTCCGAAAGTCCTCTGCGTCACGTCCCCGATCCGATCGAGGACGACGGCGAGATGAATTCGATTCCCGAGTCTAGCCAACCGACGGTCTACCCCGAACCCGCTCCAATGGATATGAGCGCGGAAGAGGTTCTTCGCATGATGCAAGAGATCGATGCCTAGTCGCGACGAGTGCCCGAAGCGACGCGTTCACTTCATTGGCGTTGGCGGGGTCGGCATGAACGGCCTCGCTCAACTCGCCGCTCAAAAAGGGTATTCCGTGACGGGCTCCGACCGCGCCCATGATCCGGAAAACGAACTATTCCAAAACCTGGAACAACTCGGCGTGATCATCCATCCGCAGGACGGATCCGGTATTGACGCGGCCACG
>JARFRL010000225.1 GCA_029287275.1 Pontiella desulfatans | reverse complement strand
TCAAGCTCGACGTGCTGACCGGCAAGCAGGCGAAGTATCTCGGCATCTCCAAAACCGGACCGTACAAACCCGAGCACTATCGCTACTAGGGTTTTTCAAGGAATGGCAATGAAGAAGGGCGGCTTTTGGGCCGCCCTTTTTTCACGCCTTCGATCCGTCCGCCCGCGCCATTCTCTCTAAAGAGCTTGTCGTTTGAATGAGTCAATGCCGCCGCGGAGGGGCGGCTAAACGAACACGAGCATCGCCGCGACGTAGAGGCCCACCATGAGCGCGGCCGTGAGCGTGGACGAGAGGCGGGTCGAGGCGCGCAAAAGAACGCCCGAGATGAGGGTGAGCGCCAGAATGAGCGCGACGCTGGTCCAATGGTTGGAAGAGGCCTGCCGCAGCATGGCGTGTCCGCGCAGGGCGGAGTCCGCGATGAAGATGATCAATAGGTTGAACATATTGCTGCCCAGCACGTTTCCAACCGCCATTTCCAGAAAGCCCAGCCGGATGCTCGCGAAGGAAATCACCAATTCCGGCAGGCTGGTGGAAATCGCGAGGAACAGGGTTCCGATCAGGCTGGCCTCCAGGCCGAATCCGCCCTGATCCGGAGGAAGCGCCATGCGCGAGCCGAGCATCGAAAGCCCGACGCCGCCGAGAATGATCAGCCCGCAAAGCACGGATAAAACGCCGTAGAAGCGCGCCGCGGACTGTTTCGTCAGCTCTGTTTCTTCTGGAAGATGGGGCTCGTTCGCCGCCTGATGTTGCTTATGTTCGCGTTTGAGCATGAAGAAATACGCGATGGGAAGTCCGAGCACGGGCCAGGAGCACCCAATCAACGGAACCTCGAGTTTGGCGTGACGCGCCGTGAGGAACGCGATGGAAAAGATGCCGAGCATGATCAACCCGTAGACCGCGGAATCGGTGTGCGGATTATCCATTTCCCGCGGCTTGAATTTACGCGGGAAGATCAGCGCCATGAACGCCAGAATCAGGAGATTGAAAACGTTGGAGCCCAGCATGTTTCCGGTCGCGAGATCCGCGCCCTGCTGCGGAGTGGTCGCTTGAAGAACGGAGGTGAGCGATACGACGACTTCCGGCAGGCTCGTCACGCCCGCGAGGAACACGAGGCCGATCAAGCCGCTACCGAGTCCGGTTCGGTCGCCCAGCGCGTCGCCGTAGACGCTGAGCCGAATGCCCGCCAAAACAACCAGCGCCGCCGTCGCCGCGAACGCGACCAAAAGCCCGATTTGCGTGCCGATCAATGGTTCCAAAAAATGCATCTGGAATTTCTACACGAGTTCGTGGAAGTGATCCAACGATTACACGGATTAGTTGTGTGTTCATCCGTCGCTGCACGGGCGCGGATCCTCGCCGCCGAACGCGGATCCTATGGAAGCGCAATCGCGACTAGTAAAATGTACTAGCAAAGGGTTTGACAATTTTTATCTCGCGACTAATGTGCGTTCAATGGAGATGCGTTAAACAAGGACCTGGTATGCTTAGATTGATTAGAATTTTAGGGTTCGTGGTGTTCGCGCTTTTAGGTGGTTTTTCGGGGAATTCTTTGCGCGAGATGCATGAAAACGGCGAGCTCAGGGAAATATACAACAGCGGTCGCAAAGCCAATATCACGCTATTGTCCGTTTCCGTGGTTGGTTTGGTGGCGCTGAGTTGGTTCGATCTGCTCGGCGCGCGTAGACGCGGCAATCGCCCGGGTTATGG
>JARFRL010000219.1 GCA_029287275.1 Pontiella desulfatans | reverse complement strand
GGCCGGTTCAAATCATGCGGTACTTCCCTGTGCGCTACCTATTCAAGTAAAACAGCGGCTGTCTGCGGTATTCTTCCGGTGTAACTGTATTGCTGTGGAAGGCAGAGTGGAATAGGGGTCAGTCCGCCTAATTCGTTATTTTAGATTGAAGCCCTGTTCGGTCTCTGTTTCACCGCATCCATGGCAAGAAAACCACGAGCTGAATTCGCGGGGATAACGAGCGAATGGGTTCGCGGAAAAAGGGTCAGCCTGAGAATTGAGAATGTGGGTTTTCACAAGGTGAATTAGCCCCGGATAAAATTGACATGTGCGCACATTAGATGTACACGTAGCTTGTGAAATTTGAATGGAACCCAGATAAAAACGAGAAATTAAAGAAGGAGCGCAACATCTCCTTCGAACAAATCCTGTTCCACTTATTGGAAGGTGATTTGTGGAAAATAGCGGATCATCCAAACCAGAAAGAGTACCCCGGTCAGAAGATCTACTTCGTCATCGTTGATGGTTATATCTATCTGGTGCCATTCGTAGCTGATGATGAATACATATTTTTAAAAACCATCATCCCAAGCAGAAAAGCGACGAGAGATTACAAACAGGAAAACGGTGATTAACATGAAACTAGATAGAGAAGAGAAGGATATTTTGGAAGCATATGAGAAAGGTGGAATTAAAACCTCCACTCCTTCCAAAAAGGAAATAGCCAAAGTCAAAGCCATGGCGGAAAACACATTTCGCAAAGACAGACGCGTGACCATTCGTCTATATGATCATGATCTGAAAGGAATTCAGAAAAAAGCCATGGAAAAAGGTATTCCCTACCAAACCCTTATTTCCTCAATGATCCATCAATACGTTGAAGGCGATCTGGTGGAAATAAAAGCAGGCTAACTACCATTAAGTCCCTCTGAGTAAAGCCAAAAATTCCCCTGTCCCAATCTTCGTGTTTTGCCAACTACCACTATCGATTGAACTGTCCGACCTGATCTCGATTTGTGCCGAAATTGCTCCCTATTCGGTCTCAATCATATTTCCGCGTGTAAGGATAGGAGCAAGGCTCCCTCTCCCAAGCGAGGCGCAGAGAGCCAAGCTGGAAGCTTGGAGTAACGAGGAAAATAGGATGAAGAATATGAAACCCAATCCAGAATCCACCACTGAACCCGCCACAAAGAGCCGCCGGAACATCGCCCGCTTGTTCTGGCTCACCTTCCTTGTTATTTCTCTCGCATACGCATGGTATTGTTTTTACGCGCCATCGAATAATGTATCTTGGTTTACAGACTACACTGAAGCTCAAGAACAGGCCGCAAAATCTGATAAGCCCATGATCCTTTTCTTCACGGCAACATGGTGCTCTCCTTGCAGAATCATGAAAAGAACCATATGGGCAGACGAACAGGTGACCTCCGAAGTGAACGAACGGTTCATTCCCTTGATGCTGTACGCGGATGACCCTAACATGGCTGAAGTTTTCAACCGTTACAGCGTCAGCGCCACTCCGACAACCATAATCATGGATTCTCAAGGAAACGCACTCGATCGGATGTATGGAAAAGTGAAAAAAGAAGATTTCCTCGAGTTTGTCAGGAAGCCGTATTAAGTTGATAAATACCGAAGCGAGCCAGCTCATCGACCCTACTTGGACAACGCCCGGCGATTCGGTTAAGGTTTGTTTCCCAAGCGGGTCGTGAGTAACGTTCACTTTAGAAAGCGAGGTATGGAGAATGAACGCTCATTTCCTTCTTGAGGCCGTTTGGGTCATGTTCACCTATGGGTGGGTAAGCGTGGCTTCCGGGCTTGTTATTTCATCCTTTCTGGTGTTGCGCGGGTCTCGCCGCGCGCGCCGACGAGCGCGCTTCGCGACGCTTGGCGCGGCCATCCTGATTCTATGGGTCGCCATGTTCATCGGCGTAGACGCCGGATATCGCGCGTGGCAGAACATCCCAAACCCCCCAGAAGAGGCGTTCTCCGACTCCGGCGGACCGTTCGTCGCTCTATTCCTTGGGTGGCTCCCGAGCTTGGTGGTTTTGGGCGGCGCGCACCTTTTGCTCCGCTTGAGAAGGAAACAGAAAGAAACGCCAGCCAACAAATGAGCTCGCGGCAAAGGGGGCGGCGGCTGGATGGGCGGACTATATCATGAGGAAAACAATTATGCGAAAACTCAGCAGGATCGTGGTTCTACTTTCGCTCGCCATGTCGTCGGCGCTGGCGGCCTCGGTAACGACCGTATCCATTGACAGCCGGGCGATGGGACGCGGGATTCCCTCGACGCTGATCCTGCCGGACGCGTATGGCGAAGACGCGCGGCGATTCCCGACGGTGTACCTGTTGCATGGAGCGGGCGGCTCCCACGCGTCGTGGAACGAGGGAACGGACATCGCCGCGCTTTCGGATGAATACGGCGTTATCGTCGTTTGCCCCGATGGCGGAAAAACAAGCTGGTATTTCGACAGCCCGATTGATCCGACCTACCAATATGAAACCTTCGTGGCCAACGAATGCGTCGCGTTCATCGACGCAACCTATCGAACGAAGGCCCATCGTGATTCCAGAGCCTTGTGCGGCCTCAGCATGGGCGGGCATGGCGCCCTGTTTCTGGCGATCCGCCATCGGGATGTTTTCAGCGCGGCGGTGGCGCTCAGCGGCGGGGTTGATCTTCGCCCGTTTCCAAACAATTGGGACATTAAAAAACGGATTGGAAGCCTCGAGACCCACAAGGAAAACTGGGAGAAGCTCTCCGTCATCCATCTCGCGAAGGATCTGCGTGACGGGGAGTTGGCGATTTCGCTGGATTGTGGCGAGGGGGATTTCTTTCTGGACGTGAATCGCGCCCTGCGCGCTCGATTGCTCGAGGCCGGCGTTTCCCACGACTATCTCGAGATGCCCGGCAAGCACGACTGGATCTATTGGCGCGCGGCCATAAAAAGACAAATGCCGTTCATCGCCCGGCACTTCGAAAAGGAGGATTCCCCCTAGCCCATGTAGCGCTTGCGGTATTCCTTGAAAAGGGGTTACGTCAACCTGAGAATTGAGAATGTGGGTTGACGGTGTTTCCGGTTCCTTCTAAATCCGCCGTATGGCTAGAGCGCTGAGAGTTGAATAGAGCGTCGGAGCCTCTTGTCCCGAAAAAGCAAGCGCGACAACATTCGAGTCTTTGCGAGCGTCGATTCCAATGTATAGTTCCTTCATGGCGTTTGGGTTGAATGTGAGTATTCAATGCTGGATAGGCTCCGGTTCGCCGGAGCGGCCCGCGTAACCCCCGGGGGCGCGCCGCTTACTTTAACAGGGAAAATCGGCCGAGGCTCTATCAACTTCAGTCGTAAGGTCTGACTAGAAATCTAATTGGAATAAAAACCATGAATCGTCTTATAATAACATTATTGGCACTGATTGCCACATCGTGCGTCTACGCGCAAGAGAAGCACCTCTTCATTTTATCGGGCCAATCCAATATGAAGCGGCTGGATCCGGAAACATCCTTCTCGCCGGCGGTACGCGAGGCATTCGGCGAAGACGGTGTGATAGTGGTCAAGGATGCTGAGGGGGGACAATCGATCAGGCGTTGGTATAAGAAGTGGAAAGATGTGAAGAACTACAAGAGCATGAAGCCTGATACAACCGCCGACCCATCGACCATCGGCGATCTCTACGACAGGCTAATGAAGAAGGTCGACGCGGAAATCGCGGGGAAGAGCATTAAGACCGTAACTTTTGTTTGGATGCAGGGTGAAGCAGATTCAGGAAAGCACCACGTTGTCTACGAAGAGAACCTCAAAGGACTGGTTCAGCAGCTCGAGGAAGACCTGAAGCTTGGAAAAGTGAACGTCGTCATTGGCCGCCTAAGCGACGCCAAAATGGAAAGCGCTGGTTGGTTAGAAATCCGTAGGATCCAACAGAGCCTCTGCGAAGCGAATCCCGATTGGGAATGGGTTGATACGGATGACGTGAACGGAGAGAATAACGGGGTCCACTACACCAGAGATGGTTATGTGGAATTTGGAAGACGACTCGCCGAGAAGTCGATACAGCTTATCGATTAATATGCCGAACCAGCCATCTGAGGTTGTTCGTCAAGTAAGAACCTGACTATCTATCGGCCCGTTCAGCCTAATGGCGTCCGGGTGTTCGTACATGACTTTGCTTAATCCCGGCCCTCGTCTTTTGAGTATGCTGATGTAGCGCGGTTCATCGTAGGGAACGCGCTCTTTCCAGCATGCGTATGGAATTCGGATTCACTTATAAGCAAGGGCTCGGACCGCCTGATGATGGTCCATTCCTTTCTCCCGCGCCTGGATGTAGAACGCCCTAACCCACAGCGAATGCTCGCGGGTTTCGGCGTTGCCGAGGTGGACGCCACGGGACCGAAACTTACCGTTCCTTTTTTACTAAGCGAGGCCTCGAAAACAAAAGCGCGGAAGAATCTGTACACAACCTCATATATACTAGTAGTAAATACTATTAACTGGGGATTGTTGTCAGCAAAGGCTCTATGACTCACGCAGCAAGCCAAGCTGAATGGTTGAACGAAGACTGTGCTTTTGCTGACTGGTTCTAATTAAAATAAAAAAGGATGAAAAAATGCTACGAGAATGGCTTAAAAGAATTATGACGGCGGGATTCATAACCTGTATTTCGACCAGTCTCGCCGCGGTGTCGGTGGATTTTTCCAATACTACACTGCCGCAGTCCACCACGAATGACGCGGGGGTGTTGACGCTTCAATTTAGCGTGGATGCCGTGGGCGGAGTGTTGCTGGACGCGTCTACGACAGCCGCGGACCAGAGCGTTATCGATGCGATGGATGCTTGGGACGGCCCGGTGGGAACGGTCAGCTATTCCGCTGCATTTAATTCGGTTTTTTCGCTGGAGCTCGATGGTGTCGGCGGTTCGGGTTTGAAGCTGACCGATAACGGCGGCGGCGGCTTGGGTGTCGGCGGGCAGAATGCGTGGCGGGTTGATCGTCCGGGCGTTGAGTTTATCGGTGTCGACACTTCGATTCCCGGCGGGAAGCTACGGTTGAGCGGTGTGTCGTGGAACCATCGGGCCAATACGACGGTGGACATGGAGCTCGCGGCTCCGGACGGCTCGTATACCAACAGCCTGAGTTCGCTGGCCGGCACATGGGATCTGAGCGGCGATGCTGTTTTTGTCGAGAGCGGCCAGCAACTGATGTTCGGAAACGCCGATTTAGGAACGCTGAGCGACGGGTATGCTTTGGCCGGTCTTTCCTTTGACCTGGTGGATGCGGCGCCTCTGCCGCAAACGGCTGATCTGACGCCGGATACCCAGACCGCGTATACCGTGGAAACCTTCGACGGGAAAACAGCATGGGTTTCGGTGAACGCCAATGGGCAGCTCTATTTCGATGTGCCCGGATCGTTCGGCTTCAGCACGAATTATCCGGTGTACGCGCGCGTTGAATATCATGATGACGGGCAGGGACGCCTGCAGGTTGAGTATGACTCGCATCAGGGCGATAACTTTAAGGATTCCGAAGTACATTCCCGTTCCAGTCGCGATGGGCGGGAGGGGTATGTTTATTCGTATCATATGTTTGAATATCCTGAATTTGCTGGCGGGCAGAACGGGAGCAACGATTTCCGGTTTAAACTGTCCGGGAGCGATGGAACTCCGCTGCGTATTGCTTCGGTGCAGATCAGTACGACGCCTTATTTGGATGAACGGTTTCAATATGCCCTAAGCCGTCCGTGGCTCCTGCCGAACAGCGGTCCGGTCCGGGATTTTTCAGACCGCAATACCCTGAGTGGAAAAGTCATGGCGGGGTATCAGGGCTGGTTTGGATATCCAAACGACAACCATGATGACGGCTGGGGACATTGGAACCGAAAATCATCCGTTAAACCCTCCGCGGACCAGATCACGATCGATATGTGGCCTTATCTTGATCACTACGATTCAGATAGTCTTTATCCTGCCGGGGATATGGTTTATTCCGGAGGCGGTCAGGCGCACCTCTTCTCTTCAGCGGATCCCAAGGTGGTGAACCGTCATTTCCGCTGGATGAAGAAATACAATATTGACGGGATTTATCTGCAGCGTTTCGTGACCAAAAAATCCGGAGGGCTGAACGGAAAGTCTGAGTTCGTGCTGGATAATGTGCGCAAGGCCGCGGCGGCCGAAGGACGTGTCTGGGCGATCGAATACGATGTAAGCTCGCTGGACGGAGGCGATGATGGGAGCGATATTCCCACTCAATTGGAGACGATTACGAACGACTGGAATTACCTCGTCAATGAATGCGATATCCTGAACGACCCGCGCTATCTGCATGAGAATGGGAAGCCGGTGCTTTTCATCTGGGGCTTTGGCACCGCGAACAATGTGTCTACGGCGGCTCAAGCGGATCCCGTGATCAGTTGGTTTACCAATCAGAACCTTCATCTGATTGGCGGGGTTGCCAGAGACAAGATTAATGATCCGGAATGGCAGCCGGTGCTCCGGAAATATGACCAGATCCTCGAGTGGATGGAGAAGGATCATCAGGACCTTGATGACCTGAAAACGCAACTCGATGGTTTCGGAATGAAAATACTTCCGCATTCCTGGCCCGGATTTTCATGGCACAACCTGAAACAGTTTGTGTTCCCCTATCAATACACCGCGCGCAACGGCGGCGATTTTTATTGGGAGCGGCTTTTCAATGCGATGGATATAGGGGCGGATCAGCTCTTCCTGGGCATGTTTGATGAATATGATGAAGCCACCGCGATCATGCCGATGTCGGACATTTATCCGGACACCTACTCGGATGGAACCAACAGCTGGGGCCACTATATTGATAATGAAGGACTCGATCCCTTCTGGTACCTGCGCCTGAGCGGCGCGGCGCGTGAAATTCTCAACGGCCAAAGGTCTCTGTCCTCTACGCTGCCGACTGAAGCTGAACTCACGGCAACGGCGTATTCCGGCGACGACGCAACCATCTATCTGGGCGCCACCGATGTGTCGGACAAACTGGTGCGGACCGAGCCGGGGGATGGTGTTACGGCAGGGCATTTTGTTGCGAACCACAACTGCCGCACCAATGCGGGCAACTTCATGTACTTCGACATTGATGACGCCTTCTGCAACAACGTGGCCGGCGGCCAGTCGGCGACGATCGAGATCGAATACCATGATGATGTTGCCGGCCGAACCATCGGACTGCAATATGACAGTCTGGGCGATACCACCAGTGATCAATACAAAACACATGCCCTGACCGTGACAACACCCGGCGCCGGAAACTGGAAAAACGTTCGGTGGAATGTCGAGGACGGGTTCTTTGCCAACCGCCAGAACGGCGGCTCTGATTTCCGGGTCCAAATTCCCGCCGGCAATGTCGTCGCCATTCGTCGCGTCAGTATCTTCCTTCCGGACAGTGCCAGTGAGCCCAACTACGCGCCGGTGTTTGTGTCTGATCCGGTTAACGAATTGGACGGCCAGGAAAATCTGGCCTACAGTGGTACGATTGCGGACGACGCGTCCGATCCGGACAGCGATCCATTGACCTTCTCGAGGGTTTCCGGTCCGACCTGGCTGAGCGTGGCCTCCGACGGAACCCTGAGCGGCATGCCGGGATCATCCCATCTGGGCCTGAACAGTTTCACGGTGCAGGTTGACGCTAAAGGCGGAAGTGATACGACCACGTTGCGGATCTTGGTCAATGCGGCTCCGGATATGACCCCTCCGGCGGCCCCGACAGGGCTTAGCGCCGTAGCCGATATAGGTTCGATCAGCCTGGACTGGGCGGATAATACCGAGGGTGATCTGGCAAGCTATACGGTCTACCGCGGCACAACGTCGGAAAGTTATGGCGCCGCTCTCATTTCCGGCCTGACTTCAAGTGACTATGTGGACGGCACCGCGTTGAACCACACGACCTACTACTATGTGGTGACCGCGTCGGATACCAGCGGCAACGAATCTGTTGATAGCGGTGAAGTTTCCGGTCAGCCGGGCTGGGTGTCGGATCCGGCTTCTTCGGATATTGCGATTGAAGGTGCCGTTTCAGGAACGCTGGCTGATGCCGATCTGAACGATAATATCTATCAGACGATCACGGAGATTGATAATGGGTCGACTTCGGCGCTGGAACACAAATGGGTGTTCGATGTGACCGGCGCGGAACTCGTGACCTTCTATGTGGAAGCGCATCATTCGGCCAATGCGGAAGGCGATGACTTTGTCTTTTCCTTCTCCACCGACGATGTGAACTACACCGACATGGTTTCGATCACAAAGACCTCCGACGACAACACGGCGCAGTACTATGCCCTGCCAAGCAGCTTGAGCGGCACGGTTTATATTCGTGTACTTGACGCGGATCGCACGGCGGGCAATACGCAACTCGACACCATCAGCGTCGATGCCATCTTCATTACATCCGAAGAAAGCAGCATGGCCCCGGTCGTTGCCTCGAACCCCGCCCCGGCGGATGGCGCGGAGGATGTGGCCGTTGATGCCGACTTGAGCTGGACCGCCGGTCAAATGGCGGCGTCTCATGATGTCTACTTCGGCACTAGCCCGAGCCCGGTGTTCCAGGGCAACCTGACGGGCGCGGGGTTCGATCCGGGCACATTGCTCTATGGAACGACGTACTACTGGGCGATCGACGAAGTAAACAACAGCGGAACCACCACCGGTCCGGTCTGGTCGTTTACGACCAAATGGACGGAGGTCTTGTTTGACGACTTCGAGTCCGGCTTGGGCAACTGGGTGTCCGGCGGTGTGGATGCCTTCCTATCCGCGAACTATTCCATCAGCAACCAGTGTCTGAATATTCAGGACAACTCAGGCGATGCTTCATCGGCTTGGCTGACCGGTTCTCTCGACCTCACCGGCTATTCCGAACTCAAAATCGAGTTTACTTATATGCCGATTAGCATGGATAAAGGCACGGAGGATTTCTGGGTGCGGTTCAGCGATGATGGCGGTTCGAGTTGGACAACCATCAAGGCGTATGTGGTGGACACGGACTTCACCAACGGCACACGTGAAAACCCGGTACTGATTATCGATAATGGAACCTACGACTTTACCTCCGATGTAAAGATCGGGTTCCAGTGCGATGCGTCCGGAAACCAGGATGACATCTATCTGGATGACGTTCGGATCTCGGCGAAATAGGCCGTTTAATTAAAAGGCGAAAGGCGCGGCGGGTTGATTGCCGCGCCTTTTTCCGTACTAGGGCGTCGCCCAGCTACCGGTTTTTTTGTCGCTCCATTAGCCCATGTAGCGCTTGCGGTATTCCTTGGGCGAAACGCCCATGATTTTCCTGAAGTTTCGGGTGAAGTGGGAGTGGTCGTAGAAGCCGCAGTCGATGGCGATCGCGGCGATGGTTTCGTTGGAGGTGGTGAGGCGCAGGCTGGCGGCGCGGATGCGCACGTTCATGATATGCTTGAGCGGAGAAATCTGGAACACCTTGCGAAAACGGCGCTCGAACTGACTGACGGAAAGGTGCACCAACGCCGCGAGTTCCTTGATTTCGATCGAGCGCGCGTAGTTGTCGCGCACGAACTCGAGCACGGAGCGCATCTCGGTGTAGGGCCGCAGCGCGAGCCCGGCGCGGGTGATGTCGCGCGAGGTGCCGGCCAGACCGATGATCTCGCCGTCGTTGGAGTAGACCGGCACCTTGCAGGTGATGAACCAGTTGATCGAGTTGCCCGGGTCCGGCGCCAGCTCGACGCGGTCGATGATGCTTTCGCCGGTCTCCATGACGTACGTGTCGTCGGTAACATAGGTCTCGGCGCGGCCGAGCGGAAAGAAATCGTAGTCGCTCTTGCCGATGATTTCCTCTTCGGTCTCGACGCCGCACTGACGCACGAAGGTGTCGTTCCCGAGCACGAAACGCCCGGCGCGGTCCTTGATGAAATAGAACACGTCGGGCAGGTGATTGAACAGCACCTGCATTTGCTCCGGACTGTGCATCCGCGCCATGAAATTGGATTTAAAATCGCTCTTATTCATCGCAACGCCTCTCGACGCCGAAAATATACAAGTCGAAGCCCAGCATTTACAAGACCGGACTTTATTAAAACCATTACCTTCAGCGATGCTTTAGTAGTGTGGACGGAGGGAATCGGAAACACGCCGCGGGGAAACGCGCGGCGAGCCGATCATCCAAAGCCACGGAGGAAAGAAATTCAACAGGAGGATGATCATGTCCGAAAACAACACGCCCCACCGCACTTGGCTTTTCGTCGCCAGCTGTGTTTCATTGCTCACCACCTCGATGGTTTTCGCCATTCGCGGTGATATTTCCGGCGCGCTCAGCACGGATTTCCATCTTAGCGGCGAGCAGATGGGGCTGATCTGGGGTCCGGCCTTCTGGGGCTTCACGCTCGCGATTTTCGCGTGCGGCGTTCTGGTGGATATGCTCGGCATGAAGCTGATGCACGCCATCTCCTCGATCGGCTATCTCCTGGGTATCGGCCTCGTTCTGGCGGCGCCCAAACCCGAACTGGCCGACGGCGAGGTCGTCGCGGGCATCTTCGCCACCACCGGAACGACCATGCTCTACATCGGCTTCCTTGTCATGGGCCTGTCGCAAGGCATCGTGGAAGGGGTGATCAACCCGCTCGCCGCGACCATCTACCCCGACAAAAAGGGCAAGATGCTCAACATTCTCCACGCCTGGTGGCCGGGCGGCATGATCATCGGCGGCCTGATGGCCTTCGCGATGTCCAAGGCCGGCGTCAGCTGGCAGGTTAAATTCTCCACGATCTGCGTTCCCGCGGTCATCTATCTCGTGATGTGCCTGATGCGCCAATACCCGCAGACCGAACGCGTCGCGGCCAAGGTTTCCTTCGGCGACATGGTCAAGGGCACCTTCAAGCCGCTCTTCTTCCTGATCTTCGGCCTGATGTGGCTCACCGCCGCGGTCGAGCTTGGGCCCGACCAGTGGTTCCCGGCCGTGATGGGTCAGCTGACCGGCATGGAAGCCGGCGGCATTCTGTTCCTTTGCTACACCGCGGGCCTGATGTTCATCCTCCGTTTCTTCTTCGGCGGCGTCGTGCACAAATTCTCGCCGATCGTCGTGCTGATCGTCTGCTCGGTGCTGACCGGCCTGGGTCTGTTCTGGCTCGGCTCGCTGCCCGACGGCTCCCCGGCTCCGATCGCGTTCGCGGCGGCCACCGTCTTCGGCGTGGGCAAAACCTATTTCTGGCCGACGATGCTCGGCATCGTTTCCGAGCGCTTCCCGAAAGGCGGCGCGCTGGCCATGAACCTCGTCGGCGGCGCCGGCATGGCCTCCATCGCGATCGTGCTGCCGATCATGGGAGGCAAACTCGACAACCTCGGCCCCGGCGCCGCGCTCAAGTCGGTTTCGTTCCTGGCGATCATTCTCGTGGTGGTCTTCACCGCGCTGCATATCGGTTTCCAGAAAAAAGGCGGCTACAAGGCCGAAGAAATTTAATTCCGACAACTTAAGGAGATTTGAACAATGGATAGAAAACTACGCATGGGCATGATCGGCGGAGGCCCCGGCGCCTTCATCGGCGACGTGCACCGCAAAGCGGCCCGCATGGACGGTCAGATCGAAATCGTCGCGGGCGCGTTCGACATCGACCCCGAGAAATCAGCGGAAATGGGCCAGGAACTCGCGATCAACCCGAAGCGCGTCTATGGCGACGTTCAGGCGATGATCGCGGGCGAGCTGGCGCTGGCGGAAGACGAACGCGTCGATTTCGTCTCCGTCTGCACGCCCAACCACACCCACTTCCCGATCGCGAAAGCGTTTCTCGAAGCGGGCTTCAACGTCATGTGCGAAAAGCCCATGACCCTCTCCGTCGCGGAGGCGGAAGAGCTCAAAGTCGTCGTTCAGAAGTCCAAGAAGGTCTTCGGCCTGATGCACAACTACACGGCGTATCCGATGGTCAAGCTGGCCAAAGACATGGTCAAGCAAGGCGATCTCGGCAAGATCCGCAAAGTGATCGTTCAGTACCCGCAGGGCTGGCTGGCCCGCGCCACCGAAAAGGAAGGCTCGCAACAAGCGGCCTGGCGCACCGACCCGAAGAAGTCCGGCATCGCGGGCTGCATGGGTGACATCGGCACGCACGCCGCGAACCTGGCGGAATACATCACCGGCCTGACGATCCGCGAGATCGCCGCCGATCTGACGACGTTCGTCAAGGGCCGCCGGCTCGACGACGACGGGAGCTGCCTATTGCGTCTGAGCAAAGGCGCCAAGGGCCTGCTGCACGCCAGCCAGATCTCGATCGGGCAGGAAAACAATCTCGCGATCTGGATTCACGGCGAGGACGGATCGCTCGAATGGCATCAGGAGCATCCGAACTGGCTCACCGTCGACAAACTCGGCGAACCGACCCGGATCTGGAAGCGCGGCAACGACTACATCGGCGCCAAATCCGAAGCCGCGGACCGCGCCACGCGCCTGCCGTTCGGTCATCCGGAGGCGTTTCTGGAAGCCTTCGCCAACAACTATTGCAACTTCGCGGACACCATCCGCGCCAAAGCCGCCAAGAAAAAGCCGACCGACCTCGAGAAGGACTTCCCGGGCGTCAAGGAAGGCGTGCTCGGCATGAAATTCATCGAAGCGGTGGTTGGAAGCAGCAACAACAACGCCGCGTGGACGAAGCTCTAGCGGCTTCGCCGCGGTCCCAAGTCGAAGGTCGGAATATCGAAAGTCCCGACCTTTGACCTTCGACTTTCAGACTTTCGACCCATCCAAAGGAGCAAACCAATGAGCAGACCCGTAACCCTCTTCACCGGACAATGGGCGGACATTCCGCTCGCGGAACTGGCCCCGCTGGCCAAAAAAATGGGCTTCGACGGCCTTGAACTCGCCTGCTGGGGCGACCATATGGACGTCGACAAAGCCGCGCGATCCAAGAAATACTGCGCCGAAAAACTCGCGCTGCTGGCCGAACACGGCCTCGAGTGCCACGCGATCAGCCACCACCTCGCGGGCCAGCTCGTGTGCGACCTCAACAACGATGGCCGTTCCGACATGTTCGCGCCGCCGGAACTCGCGGGCGACGCGGAGGGCCAACGCAAGTGGGCCGTCAAAACCATGAAAAACACCGCGAAAGCCGCGGCCAACATGGGCGTGAAAGTCGTCAACGGCTTCACCGGAAGCTCCATCTGGCACATGATCTACTCCTTCCCGCCCGCGTCCGAGAAGATGATCGACGACGGCTTCAAGCAGTTCGCCAAGCTCTGGAATCCGATTCTCGACGTGTTCGACAAAGTCGGCGTCAAGTTCGCGCTGGAAGTACACCCGACCGAAATCGCGTTCGACATCGTGACGGCCCGCCGCGCGCTGGCCGCGGTGAACCACCGCGAGGCCTTCGGCTTCAACTTCGATCCGTCGCATTTGGAATGGCAGGGCGTGGATCCGGTTAAATTCCTGAAAGCCTTCCCCGACCGTATCTACCACGTGCACATGAAAGACGCGTCGGTGACGCTCGACGGCGAAAGCGGCATTCTGGGCTCGCACCTGAACTTCGGCACCCCGGGCCGCGGATGGGATTTCCGCAGCGTCGGCCGCGGCGACGTCAACTTCGAGGACATCATCCGCACGCTCAACGCGCAGAACTACACCGGCCCGCTTTCCGTCGAATGGGAAGACGCCATGATGGACCGCGTTCACGGCGCGACCGAATCCTGCGCGTTCACCAAACAGGTCGATTTCCCGAAATCCGACCGCGTGTTCGACGAGGCGTTCGACAGCTAAACCAAGCCTCGATCGTGGCATGGCTACCCGTTTCCGCGGCCCGCGGGAACGGGTTTTCATTTTAGAGGAGGACCTGATGAAAAAACACTCCTCAAGCTGGTCGTCGGCGCCATGGGCCACAATCATCCGATCGACTTCGACAACCGGATTCTCCCGCGCTATCTCGCGGGCGTTCAATACGCGCTCGGCGATTACGACGCGCCGGACGAAATCAAGTAAGACGCGGTTCCTGAAATCGACGCCGAGATGTCTTGAAATCGGATTCGCGGGCGTCTTTTATTAAACACTGATCGCGCGAGGTGGCGTCTAAAACCGGCAATGCTGAATTCATACAATTCATAGCGGTTTTTTTACAAGACAGTTGCTTGATCGCTATATATGGTGCACGGCATAAATACAAGAAACGCCCGTCTTTCAACCCCGCGAAGCCACGGTTGTTTGTTGTTGAAAGAGGAAGGCTATCGCAGTAAAAAGGCCGTTTGTTAATTAATTTCACAAATTATTCGGGGACAGGAGATCGCAATGAACAGAACGCAATTCATGCAGACGGCCGCGCTCGCCAGCGCCACGCTGGCCACGCTTAAGGCGCGCGCCGTGGAAAACGCGGAGCTCGCCGCGAAGAAGAATCCGGATCAGCTCAACATCGCCTTGATCGGCGCGGGCGCGCAGGGCCGCATCCTGACCGAATCCTGCCTCCGCATTCCCGGCGTCCGCTTCGTCGCGGTATGCGACATCTGGGAATACAACCAGCGCTACACCAGCCGCTACATCCAAAAGTACGGCCACGACGTCAACGTCTACGTCGATTACAAAGAAATGCTGGCGAACGAAAAAGACCAGCTCGACGCGGTCGTGGTCGCGACGCCGGACTGGATGCACGCCGAACACGCCAACGCCTGCATGGAAGCCGGCCTGCACGTCTATTGCGAGAAAGAGATGTCCAACTCGCTCGAGAAAGCCGCGACCATGGTGAAAACCGCGGCCGACACCGGCATGGTGATGCAGATCGGCCATCAGCGCCGCCCCAACCCCCGCTACATCCACGCCATCGAGAAGTTGATCCATCAGGAAAAGCTGCTCGGATCCGTCACCACCGCCACCGCGCAGTGGAACCGCGCCAAGGCCGACGACATCGGCTGGCCGGAGAAATACACCATGGACGCCGAGACGCTCGACCGCTTCGGCTACAACTCCATGACCGAATTCCGCAACTGGCGCTGGTACAAGAAATACGGCGGCGGCCCGATCGTCGACCTCGGCTCCCACCAGATCGACCTGTTCGAATGGGTCTGGGAAACCAACCCCAAGTCCGTCATCGCCTCCGGCGGCACCGACTTCTACGACCATCGCGAGTGGTACGACAACGTGATGTGCGTCTATGAATACGACACGCCCGAGGGCGTCGCGCGCGCGTTCTATGAAACGCAAACCACCACCGGTCATCGCGGCTTCTCCGAGGCCTTCCGCGGCACCAACGGCACCATCGAGATCGCGGAAGTTCCCCAGCGCGGCAACTCCGCCCTGCGCGAGGCCCACGCCCCCGAATGGGACGTGTTCGCCGAAAAGGGCCTAATCAAAAAGGTCGCCGCGCCGATCAAGAAGTCCTCCACGAAAAACGTCGCGGTCGACGTCCGCGTGACGGCCGAAGCCGGCGCGTGGCCGCTACCGATCGATCTGACCAAGCCGGCCCACCAGCCGCATCTGGAAAACTTCTTCAACGCCATCCGCTATGGCACGGAGCTCAACTGCCCCGCCCACAAAGGCTATGAAACCTGCGTCGCCGTGCTGGCCGTCAACCGCGCCGTCGCGAGCCAGCAACGAATTGAATTCAACCCCTCGGACTTCCACGTGTGAAAACAAAATATCTGATACTACCTCTCCTTGGAACGGCGGTATCTGTTTTCGCGAGTCACTTCGACG
>JARFRL010000218.1 GCA_029287275.1 Pontiella desulfatans | reverse complement strand
CGCTCCGAAACTCGCCGTGTTCGTGTTCGACCGCGGGGTCGAGTTCGTCGCGTTCCTTCGCGAAGCGGGTCGCCGGGACGCGCTGAAGCGCCGGCGGTTCCGGTGGTTCGGGGAGCGACGCCAACGCGCCGCCGAGCTCCGCGGTGGTGGGAAGCGCGCGCGCCTCGGGGGCCGCTGCTTCGACCGCGCCCGCGAGCACGGAGTAGGGGATCGCCGGGATCTGGTTTCCGATCAAGGGCTCGAGTTCTTTATACCAGCCGTTCGGGCGCTGGCCAACGGACGCGGACGTGACGACCAGGTCGCGGGCGCGCGTCAGCGCGACGTAAAAGAGGTTCTTGGATTCGTGCCGGCCCACCTCGCGGGCGCGTTCGTTGGCCGGTTTGAAGCCGGGCGACTCCACCTTGGTTTTGTCCGGGGCCGTGATTCGGATTCCCAGGCGGGGCGTCTGGGATTCGTCGAGGAAGACGCGGGCGAAGCCCTTGTCGGAGTTTTCGGAAATACTGGTGTCGGGAACGACCACCACCCGTTTGGTGAGGCCTTTGGATCCGTGCACGGTCATGATGGTGACGGCGTTCTGGGCGGGATCGAGCAAGGCGGCTTCGGGAACGCGCGGCGGGTTGGCGATTCGTTCCGCCAGTTTGCGGGCGACTTCCGAGGGCGTCGTTCGGGCGCCGCGTTCGGTCTCGCGCAACCAGTCGAGCGTCTTGCGCAGGTTCGCGAGCCGCTGTTCGCCGCGGGGCAGGCCGGCGAGCAACGCGTCGTAGGCCGTTTCGTTGATCAGCGCGCGGACGAGTTCCGACGCGAGCTTGGTTCCGAGTTGGCCGCGGTAGCGTTCGATGACGTCGAAGTGCCGCGTGGTCAGATTTTTGGCGGAGAAGCCGTCGGCGGTCCAGGCGATTTCCGCGATGGCCTCGTCGGAGAGGCCGACCCAGGGCGAGCGTAGAAAGCCGACGAGCGAATAGACGTCCTTCGGGTTGGTGATCGCGTTGAGGAAGAGCGAGACGTCGCGGGTTTCCTGTCGGGTGAATAGGCCGCGGCCTTTTCCGCC
Source organism: Pontiella desulfatans (assembly GCA_029287275.1). GTDB lineage: Bacteria > Verrucomicrobiota > Kiritimatiellia > Kiritimatiellales > Pontiellaceae > Pontiella > Pontiella desulfatans_A. The sequence goes on along the minus strand of JARFRL010000218.1, from coordinate 2,688 downwards.
GAGCGTGTAGGGCACGCCCGCGTGGCGCAACGCCTGTTCCAGCGCGGATTGGTTGGCCGTGCGGCGCAAGAGCACGAGAACGTCGGAGTAGCGAAACGCGTTGTCGGCGGCGGTGGGCTGAAAGCCGTCCGAATGGCGGAACTTCGGTTGCCAGTCCGCGGAGCCGGTCACGAGCAGTTGAATCCGGTTGGCGACGGCTTCCATTTCCGCCGCGACTTTATCGGGTTTGCTCAAATCCTCGTCGCCGTCGAACTGGAGGAACTCGACGCAGGGCTTCTCGCCTTCCGTCGCGAAGTCGGGGTTGGGTTCCAGCCGGTCGCCCTCGGCGTAGTCCGCCGGATCGTAGACGGCGGAAAAGAGCGCGTTGACGACGTCGAGGATCGGCGCCTTGGAGCGATAGCTCGTCCGCAGGTTTTCGAGCCGGCTGTTTTCGGTCGCGAGGATGGCCTGTTCGAGATCGGGCATCACCCGCGGATCGGCGCCGCGCCAGGTGTAGATGCTTTGCTTTTTGTCGCCGCAGATGACGAGGCTCGTTTCCTCGCCCCACAGCGCGCGGATCAGGTCGCACTGGACGCGGGAGGTGTCCTGCGCCTCGTCGACGATCACGTGTTTGAATTCCGGTTTCACCTTTCCGGTGGTAAGCAGCTCGGCCGCGACGCGGAGCTGATCGTCGAAGTCGACCGCGTCGATCGCGTGTTTCGCTTGCTGGAAGTTGGTGGCGACGCTCCGCGCGTGGCGGGCGAAGGCCTTCGCCGCGGGGAAGCGCGCGCGGTAGCGCTCGCGCGCGACGGTCGCTTCTTTGAGTTCTTTGAATTTCGGGTAGATGGTTTTGGCCTCGCCGTAGGAAAAGTGGCCGGAAAAGTTCTGGTCGAACACCTCGATGAGTCGAAGCGGTTCGGTGGTCTGATCCAGCGCAGCGCGCAGCGCGTTGATGGCCTCTTGGATCTTCTTCGTTTTCTTGGCGAGGATTTCGAGCTGTTGGAGGATCGCGGCGAACTCGACGAGGGAAACCGGCGGTTCGGGATCGGGCAGCATCGCTTCGGCGTTCTCGAGGGAGACGCCGAGGCTGCCGGCCTCGCCGATGAGTTTGGGCACGGTTTCGGTGACGCTCGATCCGAAGCCGCCGCCCGCGCCGATGATTTGGACGCCGGAGCAGAAGGCGCGGAAATCGGCGTCCGTCTCGAGGCGCGCCAGCAGGTCTTCGCGGCAGGTCTGGTTGAGCAGCTCGTCGTGGTCGTCGCCGGTCAGCACCGAGAAGCCCGGCGAGAGCCCGGCCTCCAAGGCGTGCTCGCGCAGCAGGCGGGTGCAGAAGGAATGGATGGTTCCAATGGGCGCCGAAGGCAGCCGCGCCATCGCGAGCATGGCGCGCTCGGCCAGATCGTGGTTCGCCTCGGCCTCCGCGGTTCGCCGGGCTTTGAGTAGGCGCTTCGCGACGCGGTCGCGCAGTTCCGCCGCGGCGTTGTCGGTGAAGGTCATCAACAGGATTTCGCGGGGATCAACGCCGTCCTCGAGCACCAGCTTTTCGTAGAGATGGGTGACCTGATAGGTCTTGCCGGTACCGGCGGAGGCGTTGTAGACGATATTCATGGCGCCACTATAGGTGGCCGCCGCGGGTTAGTCCAGAAACTCGAAACAGATGGGCCGATGTCGTTAAATGAGCGCGGCGACGGGCTGGCCTTTGTAGCCGACGTTGAACGGGCGGCCGGATTCGGACATGATCACTTTCTTGATCGGCATGCCCATCGCGGCGCCGATGGTGGCGTGCAGGTCGGGGATTAGCACTTTATCGGCCGCGACTTCGTGCCCGCGGTCGGTGGCGCCGACGACGTGTCCGGTGTGGATTCCGCCGCCGCCGATGACCGTGCTGAAGGCTTTGGCCCAGTGGTCGCGGCCCAAAGAGTCCGGCTTGATTTCAGGGTTGCGGCCGAACTCGGTCGCGACGACGACGATGGTGGAGTCGAGCAAGCCGCGTTCGCTCAGGTCGCCCATCAGGGCGGCGAGCGCGCGGTCGAGGTCGCGCGCGTTGTCCTCGGGCATTTCGGCGTGGGAGTCCCAGCCGCCTTTGGTGACTTCCACGCAACGGACGCCATGCTCGATGAGTCGGCGGGCCAGCAGACAGCCGCGCCCGAACTTGGAGTCGGCGCCGTAGCGGGCGCGGACGGCCTCGGGTTCCTGTTTGATGTCGAAGGCCGCGAGATCCTTGCTTTCCATCAGCGCGACGGCTTCCTCGTAGAATTTCTGATACGCGCCGATGGAGCGCTGCTGATATTTTTCGCGGAAGGCGCGGTCGAAGACCGAGGCGAGTTCGAGTTGGTCGTGGTATTGCTGTTCGTTCACCCAGCCGGGCCGCTTGGCGTGTTGCAACCCCGACGCCGCGTCGCCGATCGGGATGGCGCCGAGTTCGGGGGGCAGGAAGCCGGCGTAGGGGTATTCCGAGTTGGGGCTGATGACGACGTTGCCGGGCAGGGCCGGGTTGATTTTGCCCTGGTGCAGCATGGACCACGCGCCTAGCGTGGGATGCACGATGCTGCCGCGGGGATCGTAGCCGGTGTGCATCAAATAGTTGCCCTGCGAATGCGCGCCCTGCGTGGAATACATGGACCGCACGACCGCCAGCTTGTCCATGTGTCGCGCCACGTTCGGGAAGAATTCGCTGATTTGGATGCCGTCGACGTTCGTTGGAATCGC
>JARFRL010000110.1 GCA_029287275.1 Pontiella desulfatans | reverse complement strand
TCAATGCGATCCGCACCGCGTCGTCGTGATCGGCCCGACCGAGCTGCGCGCCGGGCGGCTCACCAGCCCGGACATCCGCGCCGGCATGGCCATGCTGATCGCGGCGTGCTGCGCCAAGGGCGAGAGCGTCATCAACAACGCGGGGGTGATCGACCGCGGATATGAAGCGATTGAGGATCGACTGACCGCCCTTGGAGCGGATATCGTTCGAGTAGATTAGTAATCCGATAAGGAAGAGAGATAGAGTTATGGCATTTCCGAAAACGTTCTACCGCTGGCGTCCCCACCCCTGGCATGGTCTTGAAGCCCTTGATGGAGGCGAAGGCATTGTTAACGCCTACATTGAAATGACTCCGTTCGACGCGGTCAAATACGAGGTCGACAAGACCACCGGCTATCTGCGCGTCGACCGCCCGCAGCTCACCTCTTCCATGACGCCGACGCTGTACGGCTTCGTCCCGCAGACCTACTGCGCGTCCCGCGTTCAAGCACTCTCGCCCACCTCGAAGTGTGGCGACGGCGACCCGCTCGATATCTGCGTCATCACCGAGCGCCCGATCAATCGCGGCGAAGTGATTCTGCGCGCCCGCGTGATCGGCGGCATGCAGATGGTGGATAACGGCGAGGCGGACGACAAGATCATCGCCGTGCTCGACAACGACCAGTTCTGGCAAGACGCGCATGACATCAAGGATGTTCCCCACGCCCTGATGGAGCGGTTGCGCCACTATTTCGAGACCTACAAACTCGTCCCCGGCCAGCCGTCCGACGTGCATATTCCCGAGATTTACGGCCGCGACCACGCGCTCAAGGTGCTGGACGCTTCGATGGAAGACTACACCGAGGAATACGGCTAACCCGCCGACTTTCTCTTTCCGTACAGCGCGAGAAACACCAACAGGACAAGGGCGCCGTTGCGCGCCACGTTCATCCACTCCATCGGTTTGGCGGCGGGCGACGCGCCGAAACAGCCGCAACCAAACGCCGTGCCGCGGATCAGGTTGACCGCGATGCCGCCCGTGAACAAGACCAGCAACGCCAGCGCGATCCATAGCGCCGCCACACGCACCCTCGGAACGAACAGCAGGCAAAACGCGACCCCGACCTCCAGCCAAGGCAAATAGATCGCCACCGGATTCACCCAGACGTCTGGAAGCAGGTGGAAGCGATAAACCGCCAGCGCGAAATCATCGGGGCGCAGGAGCTTGTGATAGCCCGAAAGAAACGTCGCCGCGACGATGAAACACGCGAGCCAATGCGCGAACCGATAGATTTTCTGATCGCGGGTCATCGCTCCACCGGCCCTCCGTGCTCTTCCCACGCCTCGAACCCGTCGCTGTAAAGGAATAGATTCGTTCCACCGAACGTCTGGATCTCAAGCGCCAACAACAGCGCGTCGTCGCAGTCGCGGTTTCCGCAGTAAAGAACCATCGGCCCGTTCGACTCCACCAGATCCGCGAGCAACGCGAACGCGTCTTCCCATTCGCCGAGCGGAACCGATAACGCGGCGGGAATGCGGCCCCGCTCGAACTCCTCCCGCGGCCGCGCGTCGACGAATCGGGCCCGGGCCTCCAGCGCGACCGACAACGGCATCACCCGGACCCCCGCTTCGCGCGCCCGCGCCTCGACATGATTCGACCAGCTTTGAACCCAGGGAATCCGCCGCGGATGAACCGTGTTGGCCACCACCGCCACCACCCCGCTGACCAGCAGGATCATTCCAGCGCGCTTGAGAGTCGTTCCCATTATTCGGAAGGGGCGCCGTATTGAGGAGGTTCTTCGGCGACCCGCGTCATTGGCGCGCGATTCGGCCAGCTTCCCGTTGCTTCAAAATAGAGGGTTTCCGGCGCGACATCAATTTCACCATCATTCCAGACAACGGTGTTCCAATCAGGATCAATGGAGAATTTCTTGAATAACTCGATCTCTTTGAGCACCTCGAACACGCCGCCTTTTTCAATAAACCGCGAAAAGTCCACCACGCCATCCCGACCATCCGCGAAAGAGATCTTCAGCCGATAGCCGTCTACGTGTTCCGCTTGAACAACATCGTAATTCATTAGCGTCTCAGTGGTTCGATTTTTTCAGGGCGCAACTGTTTTTCAGCAAGCTCCCAATCGGCAAGTAGTTCCGATTGACGCAGCGCCGCCCACTCGATGACCATGCCCAGAACCTTAGGAGGCAATCGGCCATCCAGCAACTCAAAGTTTTGGATGGCTATCGAAGCCTTGAACTCACCATATCGGACATGAAAATGTGGAGGAGCGTGGTCGTTGTAGAACATGCCAATCACAATTCCATAAAACCGACTAATTTCGGGCATATCAATCAGGCGGCGCGTTGGCGCCCTCCACTATTCGCTAGGTTCTTCTTCAGACGCGTCGGCTTCCGGCGCGGGCTCTACCGCGGGCGCTTCGCCTTCGGCGCCTTCAACAGGAGCCTCGCCTTCGAGGACTTCCGCGGTTTCCGGAACATCCTCTTCCGGATCGAGCACCGCGGCGGAGACGAGCTTGTCGCCTTTCTTCAGGTTGAAGAGGCGAACGCCCTGCGTGTTGCGGCCAATGACGCGTAGGTCGCTGGCGCCGATGCAGATCATTTGCCCGCCCTCGGAGATGAGCATCAGACGATGTTCATCCGTCACCGCGTGCGCGCTGACGACCTTGCCGTTGCGATCGGTGGTCTGAATGCTGATGATGCCTTTTCCGCCGCGGGTTTGCGTTCGGTATTCATCGAAACGGGTCCGTTTTCCGTACCCGTTTTCGGTGATGGCCATCATGGTGGATTCGGTGTCGACGATCTCGACGGTCACGACTTCGTCGTCGCCCTCGAGCCGGACGCCGCGCACGCCGCGCGACACGCGGCCCATTGGACGCGCGTTCTCTTCCTTGAAGCGAATCGCCTTGCCGTTGCGCATGCTCAGGATGATCTGGTCCGAGCCGTTGGTCAGCTGCACGCCGATGAGCGCGTCGTCCTCGTCGATATTGATGGCTTTCACGCCGGCGACGCGCACGTTTTTGTAGGCCGAGAGCACGGTCTTTTTCACGGTGCCCTTCTTGGTGGCCATGATCA